>CAMAML010000009.1 GCA_945836835.1 uncultured cyanobacterium
ACAGTGAAACTCCGCTGTCTGTCAAAGTCTGTCTTTCGTTTTGGGCTTCGGTTTTTTCATCTTCCGCTTTAACCTCTTCTTCCTCTTTGGTTTCGACGGCTTGTTCGGGAGTTTCAGTACCTTCGGTATTATCTGCGGCAGTGACCAGCTCGGCAGAAACAACTCCGCCCGATGCGTCATATGTCATATCGTCGGGTGCATTTACCAGTTGTAAATACTCTTCCGCCCACCTCAAAATTGCTACGGGAACGTTTTCACCGTTATCCGCATAGGCTTTTATTTCGGATGCCGTCAGTTTTTTCCAGTTTATCGCAATATCGTTATATGTGTTTACGGGTCCGACCGCGTCTACCATGTGTTCTCTTCCTTGGTTATTCGTATACATTTTCGTTATCGGTTTTTTCTTCGCAAATCTTTAAAATTTTCGAGTTGTCTTTTTAAATCTAAACATTTATTTACAATAATGGAATTTTAACCTTCTTTTGCATAAAATGTTGCCATAGGAGAAAATCATGTCATTAATATTTAACATCATATATTTATTTGTTGCGTTGTATACCCTGTATTTTTTTGCACTTTCGGTGAGAAATCTTTTCAGCCGACCGTTCAGAACCAATTTTTTACATTCTTCTTACGAGGATAAGGAAAATATAGCGGTCGTCGTCTATTCGCACAACAACCGCAAAACCTTGGCAAATTTGATTAATGACTTGAAGTCTCAGGATTATCCGATTAATAAATTCAGAGTTTTTGTTCTTTTGGATAATTGCACGGACGGTTCACAGGAACTTTTTACCGAAGAGAATTTTATACACGTAATCGACATAAGCAACCAGGGAACCGTCGGAAAAGATTCTGCGGTGTCGACCCTTTTGGAAAAGATTAAAGACAACGATTTTGTGGAAACTTACGTATTTCTTGACGCAGACAGGAGTGTTGCATCAAACTTTTTGTCCATAGTCAGTGCTGCCGTCAAAAAAGACAGTGTGATAAGCGGGGAAACCGTTATCGAAATAGACTGCCTCGGGGTAGTGGACAGGATTAAGGCGGCGTATCAAAAATATCATATGAACTTTATGAAGAGTGCAAGGTCTCATTTCGGGCTTGCGGCACAAGCCGATTCGGGGGTATTGGTTATAAAAACCGACGTGATAAGGCAAATCGGCGAAGTCGATTTTAAAAACGTCAATACGGAATTGAAATACAGCCTGCTTTTGTCAAGAATTTCAAACAGATGCACTTATAACCCGAACCTTCAAACAATCGTTCATCCCGCAAATTATGTGTTCAGAAAACCGAATTTGTCGTATAGATTGGATTTGTTCAAAAATTGTATGTCTCAGCTTGCAACAAGGAATTTGGTATTTGTAGAACACGTAATTTCACTGATTTACCCGAATATTTGGACGTTAATTTTGCTGTACGCATTCTTGATTTATGCGACATTCTCATATAGCTTTATGGCTAACCTTACGGGCGTTTTGCTAACTTTTGGGGTGCTTGTTGCGTCTTTCGGGCTAAGCCTTGTCAACGCAAAGATGACGATAAAAGAAATCGGTTATCTTTGTCTATATCCTGCGTATTCGGTCTGTCACATCGTGAGGAATTTTCCGCCGATAAGGTTTATGGTAAACAAGATTTGGGAACAGGCGTACGAGAGAAAGCATGCCGAAAAGTTTCTTGTGGACGTGATTGTGACGGTCGGGCGAAACAACCTCAAATGTTGCTTGGAATTTATCTCACACGAGGGGATGTGCAAGGTCAGATTTATATACAAAAACAAAAAATACACGACTTCTACTCACCTTCGGATGATAGACGCATTGGAAGAGTTAAAGACAAAACTTGACGATTACGGTTATATTTTGCGGATTTGCAGTTGTTGTTCGCACTTTAAGTCGCTTGTGGACGGCTCTACGAATATGTTAAGAGGGGCGTGTGACAGCGAGTACCCAAGCCCGACTTTAGACGAAAACGGACGTCATACGATTGTTTGGAACACGTGTTCGGCGTTCACCCCGGCAAAACCGAACAACCTGATTGCGGACATGGTAAAGGAAACCGAAGAAAAATCATAGAAATTGAGCGGATAACGGATAAAATTTAAAAATTTTAGTCGAGTTCTTGAATAAAACAAGTTTTTGTCGACTTTATCAAGCCGACCTCGTTCTTCGGCGTTTCACTCGCTCCGGTCTACGCAAAATTCGTCTCCAAACAAGGTTCTCCACGCTTCGAGGATTGGTACACCCTACGACGCCCAATTCCCGGAAAAAACTTAGTCACTTAGTCACCGTCATGTTAAACTTGTTCTGAGATTTCTCCATGCCTGTCTGCATTATCGACTTTGCCGCAGAAATCGACGTTGAAAGAACCTCTTTCAACACCTCAAGCTGTTCTTTTGAAAAATTCTGAAGCACGTAGTTTTCGGAAGGTCCGAGCTGAGGTCCTATCCCGACCTTTATCCTGTCAAACTTATCAGTCCCCAGATGTTTAATGATTGATTTAATACCGTTATGCCCGCCGTCAGACCCCGTTGCACGTAATCGTATCCTGCCAAGATCCAGTGCGATGTCGTCGTAAATTATTATAATATCTTTTGTGGAGATTTTGTAGTAATCCGCAACCGCCCTGACCGCCTCGCCCGAAAGGTTCATAAAAGTTGTCGGTTTTACGAAAATAACGTCCTCACCGTCCACCTTTGTTTTTGCAAGAAAACATTTGAGCTTAGTGTCTTGGCGGAAGGTAAAGCCTTCCTCGACTGCCCACTTATCCAGCACCATAAACCCTGCGTTGTGCCTTGTAAATATGTATTTTTCGCCAACGTTGCCCAATCCTGCGATAATCTTCATGGTCTATCTTCTCCTTCTTTTTAGATTTTAACTCAAATAAATATGCCCGTCACGGCATACCTCATTTTCGCTTAACAAATCGACAAAATATAAGTATTTTGTAAATGCGAAACAAAATGAGGATAAATTTATGACAAATTCCAAACATAAATCCATAATAAAAGAAAAAAGTTCCGAAAAGGTTGCAAAATTCCTTGAAAAGAACAACCTTCACAAAAAAGATTTTGCCGAAATGATTGGGGTAACACTATCTTACGTCTACAACCTTATAGATGAGTCAATTCCGTTTTCGACAAGAAGTACGACCTTAGAGCGTATAGCAACCGTTATGGAAATCGAACCCGAAGAGTTTGAAGAATACAAAATTCCGCAAGAACCGATTTTATTGGACGAGTTTGTGGAATATATCAAGTCCGCCATGGCAAAAGCGAAAATGTCCGTCGTAACTTTTTTGAAAGCGTTCCCGAGGAAAAAGCGTATAGAAATCGTCGACATCCTGAGAGGAAGCCTGCCAATACCGATTGACTACAAAGAATTACAAATGATAGCACAAGTGCTTGAGCTTAACGCCGAAGATGTTTACTCAATGTGGGAAAGACGTATGAAACAGGTGCTTGAAACCGGCGGGATGAATATTTCCGCAAACGCCTCCCTTGTCAACGCCATGTTAGATTGTGCCAAACGCCATATTATGCTTAAAAATTAACCACCCGTCCAATGGCATTAAAAATATAATATTGTTTAATATAATTAAATCTTTTTCATACTTCCAGCTATTCTTAATTCCAATGAGCCTCTTTTCGAGGTTCTTTTTTTATTATAAGTTTACATTTTATTGCGAACATTGAGCATTTTTTTTGTGTTTGAGATATAATCGGAATTGAACATAGGAAGTGTATAACTAAAATGGCGGGTGATTGTTTCTAAACCCCGCAGGAAAGGAAAATTATGACAATACCTGAAACAAAACAATTTCAACTGGAAATAGGCGGGAAAACCGTCACCGTTGAAACAGGGAAATACGCAAATTCCACAAACGGTTCGGTTACGGTAAGATGCGGTGATACGATGTTATTCGTTCACTGTGTAGTATCCAAAGAACCGAGAGTCGGAATTGATTTCTTCCCTTTACTTATTGATTACGAAGAAAGAATGTCCTCAATCGGACGTATACCCGGCGGTTACAACCGTTCTGAGGGTAAAGCAAGCGATAAGGCTATACTTATCTCAAGATTAATAGACAGACCAATCAGACCTTTATTCCCTAAAGGTTATAGAAACGATATTCAAATCGTAGCCCAATTATTCAGCTACGATCAACAAAACCAACCCGATACTTTGGCAATGTTAGGGGCATCCTGCTCTTTGATGTTGTCGGGTGCACCTTTTGAAGGTCCTGTCGGGGCAGTAAGAGTAGGACGTGACGAGGCAGGCAACTTAATCGCCAACCCGACCCACCAACAAGCAGACAAGTCCGACCTTGACATCGTTGTTGCGGGTACTCACGATAGCGTAATTATGGTTGAGGCAGGTTGCAAATTCGTGACCGAAGACGACATTATGGCGGCGGTTGAATTTGCTCAACAAGAAATTAAAAAACAATGCGAAGCTCAAGTCGAGTTTGCACGTGCTTGCGGTGTCGAAAAAGAAGAGTTCGTAAACCCTTACGACACAACCGAAATAAAAAATATTATCCACGAAACCGCAAACGATATGATTGTTGATGCTTACCACAACTTCGACAGAACTTATCGTCAAGAAAAGCTGGAAGAAGCTAAAAAACTTGTTAAAGAAAAGATTGAGGCTCTTCCGGAAGATCACGCAATCAGAAAAATGATTGAAGAA
Organism: uncultured cyanobacterium; assembly: GCA_945836835.1. Lineage (GTDB taxonomy): Bacteria > Cyanobacteriota > Vampirovibrionia > Gastranaerophilales > Gastranaerophilaceae > UBA1221. The sequence goes on from CAMAML010000009.1 coordinate 4,695, forward strand.
ACAGGCGTTGACTTCGTAGCCGAAGAATTTAAAGCTGCGGAAAAACACGTTATGCGTGCAATGATTTTGGACGAAGGTGTCAGAGCGGACGGCAGAAAACCTACCGAAGTTCGCCCAATCTGGTGCGAAGTCGGCGTTATCCCGAGAGCTCACGGTTCTGCGGTATTTACAAGAGGTCAAACTCAGGTTCTTTCCGTAGCAACCCTTGCGGGGCCGGGCATGAAGCAGGAACTTGACGGAGTTGATCCGCAAACCGAAAAAACTTATATGCACAAATACATCTTCCCGGGATTTTCCGTAGGTGAAGTTAAACCGCTCAGAGGTCCGGGCAGACGTGAAGTCGGACACGGTGCTTTGGCAGAACGTGCAAACATCCCTGCACTGCCTAGCCAAGAAGAATTCGGTTACACAATAAGAGTTACCTCGGATGTCTTGGAATCAAACGGTTCAACCTCAATGGCGTCAACCTGCGGTTCTTCAATGGCGTTGATGAATGCGGGCGTTCCCGTTAAATGCATGATCGGCGGTGTCGCTATGGGGATGATTAAGGAAGAAGGCTACGAACCCGTTGTATTAACGGATATTCAAGGTATCGAGGACTTCCTCGGCGATATGGACTTCAAAGTTACGGGTAACGACACCGGTATCACCGCTCTTCAAATGGATATGAAAGCAAAAGGTATCCCGAACGAAACCTTGAGAAAGGCTTTGTTCCAAGCAAAAGAAGGCAGATTGCACATCTTGTCCAAGATGAGAGAGGCAATCACCGCACCGGGACCGCTTTCACCGTTTGCACCAAGCATTACGACAATGACTATCCCTGTTGAAGACATTGGAACGGTTATCGGACCCGGCGGAAAACAGATCAGAGCAATCATTGACGCATCGGGGGCTGAAATCGATATTCAAGACTCGGGCGTCGTAACGATTACGTCAAACGATCAGGAAGGTGCTCAAATCGCAACAAGAATGATTAAGGAATTGACGTTTAAGCCTGAAGCGGGCATGGTTTTGAAGGGTAAAGTTGTCAGAATTATCCCGATTGGTGCGTTTGTCGAGCTTGCACCGGGCAAAGACGGAATGGTTCACATTTCGCAGGTTTGTCACGAACGCATAGATACCATTGAACCACATTTGAACGTAGGGGACGAAGTTATCGTCAAGGTTGTTAAGATTGACGATAAAGGTCGCGTCAACCTTACAATCAAGGGGGTAAGCGAAGAAGAAAAAGCCCGCTTGAACTAGTTTTTTATTACCTCCAATAATTGTAACCGCTTTGAAAAACATTTTCGGGCGGTTTTTTTGCGTTAACGGAGGAGGGGGGAGGGGGCGAGCTGTCCGCTCAACCACCTTGAACTTTCACGTTTATTTATCTTGGTTTCATATTTATTTTTCCTATATATATACTTAATGTCTTATATTAGTGTTTTAATATATCGAATTATTTTTGTCAATAGGATAAAATTTAGAAATGGAAAAAGATGATTTTTTAAAACTCGGGTACAAAATTAAGTTTGAACGGGGTAAAAGGAAAATTTCACAGCTTGATTTGGCTCTGAAAACGGGGCTGACAACTCGCACGGTCAGCCGAATTGAGTGTGGTACAATCGATCCCAAGCTCTCTACTCTTTCCAAAATCGCAAATGCACTCGAAATCGATTTAATTGAGTTGCTGGATTTTAGGCTGTGATTTTTGCTCAATTTTTTCACAAAATAAAATTTACATAAAAAATAAACTTTACACAAATATAATTTCCTGCTAAAATAGTATTGTTAGATGAGGGTAGAAAAATTAAAAAGAGTATTATTTTAACGGCATTAGTGTTATCTTTGGTTTCCGCAGGCGGAGCGTGCGTTTATGCGATGTCCTCCGAGGCGGGGAGTCTTTATCAGGAGGCTTGCACGCTCGAGTATAATCGAGACTTTGTTCAGGCGGTCGAAAAAATTCTGGAGGCGATTAAAATTTCGCCCGACGACGCAATGTTGTACACAAAACTTGCGGGGCTGTACACCGATATGGACAAATACGACGAGGCGATTGCGGCGTACACAAAAGTTACGGAGCTTAAGCCGACCGACTCTTTTATCCATATAAGTATGGGGAGTATTTACGAAACACAGGGGAAATACAAAGAGGCTCTGGAGGCTTACCAAAACGCACTCAAAATCTTCCCCGAATATAAATACAACTACCTTAACATCGCAAATGTGCAATACCAGTTGAAGGATTACAAAAATGCGATTGATAACTTCAACACGTTTTTAGACACGTATTCTCAGCACTGGGAGGCTCGCAAAAGTCTTGCGGCGTCGTATCTTGCGGTAGACAACCCCGAGAAAGCCGTCACGGAATACGAAAACCTTTACATGAACAACAATGCGGAATTTGACGATTTTGCAAACTACGGGATTGCATTATATAAAACCGACGACTACGACAAAGCCGTTGAAATGCTTGAAAAAGCGATAGAAAAAGATCCCGAAAACCTTAATGCAAAAGTGTCTCTTGCACTTTCATATCAAAAACTTGAAAAGAATGACTTGGCACTGGCACAATTTGACTCCGTTTTCAAGTCAAACGAAAACTTGACCTTCTTGAAACTTGATTATGCAAACCTTCTTGCGGATATGGGGAAAAACGAGCAGGCAATAGCGGCTTACCAAGACTACGTCAAGGCGTATCCCGATGCCGTCGGAGCTTACAAAAACCTCGCAATCGTATATCAGCGTCAAAAGGATTACAAAAACGCAATCCAAAACTTTGAACAGGTTGTAAAAATGGGCGGGGACAAGGATGAAGAAGTTGTCATCGAGCTTGCGGCGTGCTACCATATCCAAAAGGATTACGCAAACGCAATAAAATACTACGACAAAGCACTTGAACTTAGTCCCGGCAACATCGACGTGCTTACAAACAAGGCTATTGCTCTTCACGCCGACAACAAATTCTCGGACGCAATCGCACTGTACGAGGAAATCTTAAAAACCAAAGACAGCGAGCTTGTCAAAAACAATTTGACCGACGCTTACGTTTCGCAAGGCAACATCGACTTGAAAAATAAAAATTATCAAGAGGCGATTAACTGTTATATAAAAGCGATTGCGGGCGGAACGAAAGACAGCGACGCATACTACGGTTTGGCAAAAGCCTATCAGGCAATCCAAGAAAACGACAAGGCGACCGAGTTCTACGAAAAAGCCATTTCCATGAACCCCGGAAACATTAAGTACAGCGAAGATTTTGCGGAATTTATCGCCGACATAAACAAAGTTGCAAACGCTGACGCCGAAGGCGATGGTGAGATAAAAGAAATTTCACTGAGACTTGATACAACGGAGGCGGCAAATCTTGACTTAAAATATTCAAAGAAAAATCAAGAATTAATCGCTGACGCCGACGCACTTTCAAAAAACAAATCCTATGACGAGGCGATAAAAAAATACAAAGAGGCGTTGACCCTAAAACCTTCCGACGAGCAGACTTTGCTGAAAATCGGGGACAATTACAACCTCAAAAACGACGAAACAAACGCCATTTCTTATTACAAGAAAGCGATATTCGTGAACCCTGAATATTCGGATGCGTGGTTTAACCTCGGGCTTGTTTATGCAAAACAAAAGAACATGAGCCAGTGCAAAAAGAGTTTCCAAAAGGCGATTGAGATAAATCCCGACAACGCATACTCATACTACGCACTTGCTCAAGCCTACGAAACGGACGGCGACAAAGCCAATGCGATTAAGTATTACGAACTGTTTTTGGACAAAAACAAAGACTCGTCGGCGATAAAAGCCGTACAGGAAAAGATTACGAACCTTAAAAAATAATGAAAAAAGTTTTTCTAACAGCAATAACCTGTCTGATGTTCGGACTTATGACCGCTTGCTCGTGGCAAACGGATAAGCCCGCGATTTTGTTCAACCATCAACCGATTACCGAGCAAAACGTGACGGACTATTCCAACACCTTCCAACGAGGGGCAAGGATTTACTACCTTGTTTTAATGCCAAAGACGCAAAACTCAAGGATTTTGATACTTGACGTATACAAAGTCGGGGACGGCGGGCAGTTTGGTTACAGTCAGTACCTTTCAAGGACAATACGCCTGAAAGACGAAGAAGTTCGGTACTATACCGACTATATAGTTCTAAACTCAAAGGGGACGTATATTATGGAGGTTAAATCGTACGACAACCCGCAAAAAACCTTGACACAAGGTCGTTTCTTTGTCGAGTAGGCGGACATAGTCCGCTCGTGTACGTTACCAAAGGGACACGAGGTATACCACGCCTTGTTTTTAGTCACTAAAAAAAAGAGGCGTGGTAAACTTATGTACAACAGTCTTCACACAAAATCAGTCTGCGACTGCCGTCTCACGTACAAGAGTGGACTATGTCCACCCCGAATAAATCATTCCGCCTTCACCAAGTTCGTCTTCAATCTTTACAAGTCGGTTGTATTTTGCAACCCTTTCAGATCGTGCCAAAGACCCCGTCTTTATCCGACCGCAATTTGTCCCGACAGCCAAGTCCGCTATAAATGTATCTTCGGTTTCGCCCGAACGATGCGAAACGATTGCGTCATAGCCGTGGATTTTTGCAAAGTTTATTGTGTCAAGAGTTTCCGAAAGCGTTCCTATCTGGTTTAATTTTATGAGAATTGAATTTGCGATACGGCGTTTTATCCCCTCTTGAAGTCGGTTTATGTTTGTGACAAAAAGGTCGTCCCCGACGAGTTTACATTTTCCATCGAGGTGTCGGGTTAAAATTTCCCAACCGTAGTAGTCCTCTTCCGCCATGCCGTCCTCGATTGAAACTATCGGATATTTATTTGCTAAATAGGTCAAATACTCTGCAAACTCTTCACTTTTCAGGGTTTTGTTTTCGCCTTTGAGGTGATATGCTCCGTCTATATAAAATTCGGAGGCGGCAACGTCAAGACAAATTTTAACCTCGTCGGTATCGTGTCCGCTACGATTAATCGAGGCAACAATCAGTTCCAGTGCCTCTTCAACTCCCGATAATTCGGGAGCAAAGCCGCCTTCGTCGCCCAATCCCGTCGATAAATCCCGCATTTTTAAAATCCCCTTTAGGGTATGAAAAATTTCCGAGCCAAACCTCACGGCATCTTTAATATTTTTTGCACCGACGGGGTAAATCATAAACTCCTGAAAATCAATGTTATTATCCGCATGCACCCCGCCGTTTAAAATATTCATCATCGGAACGGGCAAAACGTAAGCGTTTATTCCGCCCAAATACTTATACAAAGGGAGGTTAAGAGAATTTGCCGCTGATTTTGCAACCGCCAAAGAAACCGCTAAAATTGCGTTTGCACCGAGGTTTGACTTGTTCGGCGTCCCGTCGAGCTTAATCATCTCGTTATCGATTGTTCGCTGGGCAAAAGGGGATTTACCGATAATTTGCGGGCAAATTTTTTCTTCAATGTTCCTGACAGCATACAGCACACCTTTGCCGAAATAAAAGTCGTCATTTTTATCCCTTAATTCAACAGCCTCAAACTTTCCCGTCGAAGCACCCGACGGCACGGTCGCTCTGCCGATTGTGCCGTCGGATAAAAAGATTTCCGCCTCGACCGTAGGATTCCCTCGAGAATCCAACACCTGACGAGCTTTTACCTCCTCTATAACCGTATGTGACATAATTTTCTCCTATCTTTAACCGTATTTTGGAGAAAATATGCTAAGGTTACAATTCCCCGACAAGACTATTAAGGACATTTATTATGTTCGACTTAGTTAAATTCGGGTTAATTTCTTTTACCGAAACGACGGATTTTTCATCAACTTTTTCTCCGAAAACGTCCTCCAAAAGCTCCTTGTCATAATCGTACAAAATCGAGCCGTGTTGAAGGATATAACCGTTTTTGCGACACTGTGCGGAGCCGATAAATTTACGCCCCTTATAACACAAATCCGCCCCCGTAGAAATCAACATGCAATAGTCAAATCTTGTATTAACGGCGGCACCACCGCCAAAATCCAACTCAATCCCCAGTCGCTTAAACCCGTCTATTAGAATTTGAGAAATTTCAACGTAAGATTTTTTGACGTTTTCGCCGTTTTTTAAGTACCCTTCGGGGCAGACAAAACTGTACGTAATCTCATCATCGTGCAACAACGCCCGCCCGCCCGTCAAACGTCTGACCACATTAATCCCAAGGGTTTGGAATTTTCCGTAATCAATAAAATTATCTTTTTGGTTTCGCCCCAGTGAAACGCACCTCGGCGACCAGCCGTAAAGCCTGAAAACGGGTTCTTTTGAGTGAGAACTGATGGCGTCTGATAAAATCTCTTCGTCAAGGTGCATGTTCTCAGCCCCCGTATAAACTTCATAAGGAATAATTTTCATCCGCAGTCCCCTTTGACTCCCTCTCGCTTACCCCTCATTTGCCTTATCTCGTTTTTTAAGGTTATCTTCAAACTGTTTAAACACGTCACTTCCGACAAACTGCTCCAATGCCGCTCTTTTGGAGTAGAAAGTCGTCTGTGCCTTGGTCTGTTCGTCAATGGCAATTCTATAATAAGCGTCGGTTACAAGGATTACTTCTCTCGGAAGTTCCTGCGCCGCCTCATAGTACATCCGTCTTTGCTCGACGACCTTGTTCCTCATCTCAAGCATTTTTTTTGTTATCATATAATCGTTATACAAATCAACGGTTTTCTGCTGCAAATCTTCGATTTTTCTCACAAGAATAATCATATCCGCATCGGTAACTTTAGTGTATTTATAGTTCAAATCCTTTGTATCCTGCGACATTATCCCGAAAATATTACTTCCAAGCATCGACCCCGTTGCAACAAGCGGGTTCCCGACGCCTGCCCCAACCAGCGTCGACATGCTCGCAATCGTCATCAAAACTTTTTTTATGGACTTGTCGTTTGGCTTGTCCTCTTCGGGATTGGACAATTTGTACAGTGCAAACGCAATCGTATCGCTCTTTGCGGCAGCCCCTTGCCACAACAAGGTTAAGTCCTCGTACATATCCGCCTCGTCAAGCTCGAGTTCTTTGGCAATCTCTTTTGACATACGTTTTATACTCAAATCCGCATACGTTAAATCGGACGTATCAATTTGCGAAAAATCCGCTTTAACTTTTTCTTCGTTATAGTTTTGCTTAATTTCCACAAACTTTTTCTCGGGAGCATCCGTTAGCCCGAGGCGGTAAGCCGGATCTTTTACGTTTGCGTCGTTAACGTTTTCAAGCAAAACCTCCGCCAAAGTATTAGTCGGCGACAAAATCAACAGAGTTAAAAACAGGGCTAAAAATTTTTTCATCCTATTCCCCTCCTCTCAACAGTGTTGTTTTGTAGTTGTATTGGTAAAGGTTCAGGGAGTCAACAACCTTTTTCCCCGCAAGTCGTTGAAGCTCAAGATGATATTTCTTTGCGGTTTGAAGATAATAAAACTCTTCCATCATCATATTGTCGTACATTGAAGAAGAAATCGTAATCTCCAGCAAATCGTCCTCTTCCATTGCCTTTGTAAAGTTCTTGTTATAAAGCAAAAGTTTTGAACGGGTTTCTTTCAACTGACTAAGAGCAGCTTTGTAGTTATAGTAAGCCCCGATAATTTTATCCTGCAAACTCTCAATCAACCCCGCAAGTTCAATCAATTCCGTATCGGTGAGCGGAACTTCCGTTGGAATATTTTTCTTATTGATTAAGTTTTGAGCCAATCTTCCCGCCGCAAAAGCGGAAGTCTGCACGAGGTAATCCCCGCCCATCATTGCAGGTGCAAACGACGCCCCCGCAACAAGTGCCGACAAGGTTTTTGACATAAGAGAAGCATGTATTCTCTTTTGACTTTCGGGGGAGGCAAGTTTTTTTAGGGCAAACCCTATCACCTGATTGTTGTCGACCGTCCCTTTCCACAACGCCTCAATGTCTTCGAGGTCTTTTTCCTTTTGGTTCCTGACGATTTCCATTAATACCGTCTCGTCGTTTGTCACAAGCGAACCTTTAAGGTTAACGTTTGGCTGCGGGAGTTCCAAATGTTCCGGTTCAACCCCGTCCAGCAGGATTTCTTCGGCGACCGCCGGTTGGAGCATGCACATAACCGTAATCAATAAAATTAAAACCTTCTTCATAACTACTTTATAACATAAGCAAAAGAATAAATCCAATGATTGATAAACTTATAAATCATAAGATTGTTCACCTAAGAGGCGAAAACACGTACAATTAAAGAGTATTAGAGAGGTTAATCGTGAGTAAAATTAAATCCGGAAATAAAAAGAGCAAAGAGCCGAAGATGGAATTGGCGAAAAACTACCTGTCAAAAGCCGAAACGTTCAGGAAAAACGACATGTACCAAGAGGCGGTCGTAACCTATTTGAACGCGGTTTTACTCGACAGAAAGGACGTAAATTCATATTTTGGACTTGGATTGTGCTATAAAAAATTGGGGAACTTTGAAAAAGCCGTAAAAAATTTTGAACTTGCGACAACCCTTCAACCCGAATTTTTCGACGGGTTTTACGAACTCGGACTATGCTACCTTGCAACAAACGCTCCGAATTTAGCAATAAAAAGTTTTATAAAAGCAATCCAACTCAACCCCGAAAACCCGAACGCAATACTTCAGCTGGGAATTTCGCACGAAGGTTGCGACGAGGCGGATATGGCACTAATGGTTTACCAAAAACTGATAGAAAACTCACCGAATTTTATAAAAGGTTACGAGCATAAAGCATCGCTTTTAATGTGTTTGGGGGACTACAAAGAGGCGTGTGCAGTGTATAGGGAGCTTCTTAAGATAGCACCTAACAGTACCCAACCGTATTTCGGGATTGCAAAATGCTTTGACAAACTCGGCAACAAAACCGAGGCACAAAGGTATTACAGAAAATTTTTGCAAACAAATCCGACATCACCGCAAAAACAGTACGCAAAAAATCGCATGACAAAATTCAAAAGCCAAAAAAGCAACTGTTTGAGCTTGGTTTAAGATTCGTTTTCGTCTTTTTTATCGGCACTTTGCGATTTAAAGTGAATTTCGTCGTTTTTGCAATCTACCACGATGTTATCCCCACGCTTAAATTCGTTTGCCAAAATCTTCATCGATAACGGGATTTCTATCTGCTGGCGAATAGTCCTTCTGAGCGGTCTTGCACCATATAAAGGCTCGTACGCATCATTTGCAAGTTTTTTCTTTGCCTCGTCGGTGATAGTCAAAGTCATGCCCTGCTCCTCAACCCTTTGTCGTAACGAGGCGGTTTTGATTTCCGTAATAGCCGTCAA
>CAMAML010000010.1 GCA_945836835.1 uncultured cyanobacterium
ATATTTTGTTATATTATCGAAAATCTTGTTTAAAATATCAAAAGTTCTGTTTTTTCGCTCCGAAATTTCCTCTAAAAAACCAAATTTAACCGGATAGAGAAAGTTTATAAAATCAGAGATTTCTTCGGAATCAAGATACGGAAACTTTGATTGAAAAAGTTTGGCGGAGTCTTTTCTGAATTTTGCACTGTTAATGCAAAAATTCGGAAGGTTAAACATATTGAAAATAATATCCTGCAACAACCCCGCAGGCGTCATTTGAGTAATGGGTGTCGCCTTGCCGTAAAACCAAACAAAACGTTTTTCCCCCAACCCCATAATAACCTTTTTTAAAATGTGACTTTTTCCGACCCCTCTAAGTCCCGAGAGGGAAATAATTTTTTTGTCCTCGTCTAAGAGTAATTTCCCCAGCAAAACCTCTGCCTCATCACGGTTAACGATTTTACCGGAGGTTGAAAAACTCGCAACGCCCTTGTCCAGTTTGAGTTTTTGGGACTTGCGGTTTTGAGAAAATTTATAACCGCATTTGCGACAAACGGAAACATTCGGCAAATTTACGCAACTGCATTCGGGACAAAGGTTCAAAATCTCTTCCCCGCATTTTTTGCAAACAACATCACTCATCGAGTTTACCGTATGACAGTGCTTACAAATAATTCCCGTTCGTGTCTTACAATAAGGGCAGTTCAAAACATTATCGGGTATATTTTTTTTACAACTCGGACACTTCATCAGCAAACACCGTCTAACAGAAGTTCGATTTAATCCGATCCATCAGCTTGAAAAGGCGTTTGGAAACTTCCGATTGGGAAATCCCGACAACGGATGCTATTTCAGCTTGTGTCATGCCGTCCCGATAACGCAGTTTGAAGATTTCAAAATATTTTTGACTTTCATCTTCCGCATCAACCTTATGCAAAGAGTCGATAACCGAGCGTAAAACTTCATTCTTAACGGCAACATCTTCAGGACCGTTATCAAAATCTATCGGTTCATATTCAACAACCACATCGGCATAAGGATTGCTATGAACGGATTCCGTCGTCGTCAACGGCACTTCTTTTACGGACACAAAACTACGCCCTGATCGCCTTAAACGTCCGGAATCTTTTAGCACATTGAGAATACTTGTAGTTGCAACTTTTTTCAGATACACTTCCAGCTTGGTTTCTTTTGTCGCCGTACTGATAATCGGCAATGAACGCTTGCATGTTTCGTTGAAAAAATCGTCGTACAAGTCCTCATTGTTGATAAATTTTCGATTTGTTTTTATACAATTTTCGATTAGATTTATTTTGTCTTGAGTTAATTCCACGAATATTCCCTACCTTACCAACTACATTATAGCATAACTATAAAGAAATGGTAAGTCCTAATTTGAATGTAGGGGCCGGAACCTCACCGGCAGGCGGTTTTATGACTTTTAAAGTGTCTTTAACATTTTGTAACACAATATTGTCAACTTGAGTAGAACCGCTCGATTTTGAAATTTGGGCGGACTGAATAGCACCGTCCTTACTCATTTTCAGCGAAACACCCACCTGATTTGAGTAAATATAATCGTTTGTCAACAACAAATCACTTGACAGGGACAATTTTATACTTTTGCCTGCTGTTTGCAAATATTTTTTGATATTGTCGCTGTACGAAAGATAATCAGGCACCGACCAGGACAATTTTTTAACCGAAACAATATTACTTCTTGTTATAGGTTTTTGGTTGGAAAGTTTTGTGACGGAATTTTTCATATCCTGAACGGCAGCTTGTTTTGCCTGCTTGTTCATCCGAGCCAGCCTGTCAGCCTGATCATCCATTGTGGACAAAGTTCCCGTCTCGGCGTTTTCCGACGGTACGGCAGGCGGAATTGCACTTTCGCCCATCGGTTCACCAATCGGTTCCCCCGTTGCCTCTCCGTTCATCGCCTGCATATTATCCCCTTCTACCGGAGGCATAACGGCTTCATTCTCGGGTGAAGTCTGCAGTACTGCATCTTCCGAGGCGAACTTGTTCTTATTTTTACCGCCCAAAAATCCTACCAAAGAAACGCCCAAAACAATAACCGCAACTGCAGCAATTACAGGGGCAAATTTCTTTACGTCAAACGATGAGTGAGGTGCAAAGTTATAATTTTCAGCGTCATAATCGACCGCATCGGCAATATCCGAAACATCGGAAGGCGAAGAGTCATTATAGATTAAACTGAGTTCCGGACTTTCGTAACCGTCTTCGCTTATTGGAGGTTCCGGAGCTTCAAACCCGAAAGAGGACGGGCTGTTTCTCAAAGCCGCCGTCGAAGTTTCAGGCTCAAGAGCCGCTATGCTGTCTGCGTCATCATCAATAGATGAAGATATTGATGATTGAGTCCCGAACAGCTCTCTTTCCGCAGTATCGACAATTTCCGAGGCTACGGTTTCATCTATTGCCGGAGAAGAAGTTATTTCTTCGGTAATTTCAGCATTTTCTTCGGCACGTTCCGAAACGTATTCCCCATTAATATTTTCTGTAATCTCGGCACTCCGGCGTTCCTCCATACCTGAAATGTCCGAAACTTCGGAAGTTTCTTCAACAATATCCGATTGAAGTTCTTGTGAAGGATCAATTTCAGGCAACTCCTGCACAAAATCCGAAGAGGTCAAATCATTTGAAACATTGTCTATTTTAGGGGTTTCATCCAACGGAATTTCGTCCATACTCACCCTATTATCTACCGTTTCATCGCCCATATCAATATCATCGGAATTAATATCATCCAAAGAAGGAAGTTTTGAGATTTCTTTACTCTCGTCAATATCAGATTCTAATTTTATGTCGCCGAAACCGATAGGCTCAGCACCTTCTTCTTCAAATTGACGCATTGTATTTGCCACATTTTGAGAAAGGGTGTTGAAGTTTTCCGTATCGAGAATGTTTTCACCTTCCTCAAAATTAACCGAAACTTTATTTTCGGGCGGAAGGTTATTTTCCTTAATAGCATCCAGCGAAACCAATTCCGTTGCCTCAGACAAAGGAGTATTGATTGTTGTTTCAATTCTTGGCTGTCCGATACCGCCCGAAGACGGTGTTGAAGCACCAAAAACGACTCCGCCGTCGTCGTCATCATTATTTTCAAAAATTATATCATCATCGTAATCGTCGTGATTTTCAAACACTATATCGTCGGAAGAATAGTCATCGGAATTGTTTTCAAAAACCAAATCTTCCGTCCCCGAGGAATTTAAAGTAAAATCGCCACTCGTATCATCACGGAAAGAGTCAAAAGTCGAAAACAAGTCGGAGTTTTCATCTCCAAACCCCATGCCTGTGCCATCCGCAGTGGCTGAACTTGATGCAAAACCTTCCGAGAAAGAATTTTGCAATGTATCGCCGTCGTTAATCGAGTTTGAAATATTTTGTGCAAAATCAACGGCAGCGTCCAAGGCGGTTTCGCCCGCATTTATTGCCGAACCTATTGTCGAAATACCGCTTTCCGCAGCACTCGCACCGCCCGCCAACGCCGCAGACGCTATCGCCGCCCCCGCAATTCCCGAACCGACTGCAACACCTTCCGTCAAGTCGCCTTCAGCAGATTGCAAATCAGCCGATAAGCCCGCAATATCTTCTATATTCAATTCGGAAATATCTTCCGCACCCGTTTCGTTATTTGCAAGTTCCAAATCAGTTTCCCCCAAATCTTCCATATCCGTTTCCATCTCGTTTGCCGCTTTGTAGCAAAGCATTTCCCCGTTTTCAAATTCTATAAATCTGTTACGCAGTTTTTCACTGTTTTTAAGGTAAGAAATAAGCTCTTTCTTCTCCGCCTCACCCGCATTGTTGTCCGCCATTGAGACCATTAAAAATTCGGCTTTTTCAATCTCTTCTTTGGAAAAATCTTTTTCAAGAGCATGCCCGCCGTAATTCGAGATAAAATCTTTCAACGTATCAGGCGAGGACAAATCTTTCTTTTCCACAAAATAATACTTATCGTTTTTATTGGACTTATTAATCGCCTTCGGCTCAAAATACCCCAAAAATTCTGCCCCCGAATGATCTTTTAATAACTTTAAGACTATGTAAATATCGGGTACGATGTTGTATTTGAAGTGAGCAATCGGAATAAAAATTTGGTTTTCGTCGGTAATCACTCGAACATCAACGTGAATATTCGACAACATTACGTCCGAAATATCAAACTCTTCCAAGAACTTTCTTATACTGTGGATGTTATAAGTCGTTTCATCGGAAATATTTTCGTCCCTGAAATATTTTATGCAAAGCTCCGCCCCGAGAGCATTGATATAGGCTCTGCTTTTAACATCGCTCCTCACAAAACTTTGGGTTAAGGATCTTGCTTCTTCCTTGTCTTTTTCTTCTATCAAAATCATATTGTCGTTATTTTCCATGCCGAATTTCTCCTCTTCTGATTATATAGAGTACAAATCCGAAAAAATTATTCCAAACTTTTTGTAAAGTTTTGTAACAAATATTGAAAATTTACCAATTTTTTAGCAAAATAAAAAATGTAGTCGTTTTTTATAGAATATAACGTGTGTAATTTTAATAGGAGGTAATTTCCAAATGGTAAGTCCGGTAAGTAATTTAAGATTTAACTCAAACGTATACTTCAGAGCGAATGAAGATTTGATTAACTCTGAAGGCAAATATGCGGAGAAACCGCCTGTCGGGGAAGAACAAGGCGATGTGGCAGACTTAAGCACAAAAGCAGAAGAACCGAAAAAACACGGCGTTTTGAAGGCACTGGGATATACGGCGGCAGCATTGGCTGTTGTAATCGGCGGTTCGTTTGCGTTTAAAAAAGGGTGTCCGTCATTCAGTGCTGAAGGAGCATCTTGGTACAAGAAAGCACTTGTTAAACCTGCAGAATGGTGCGAAAGCGGTTGGGACGCCGTTGCTAAATTGTTTAAAGGTAAAGGGGCTGAGACTGTGGCCGAAGAAACAGCAGAAGCAGCGTCATAACAAGAGTAAAACAATTTATACTAAAAAAAGGATGTCCGAGTGTCGGGGATCCTTTTTTAGTCCCCACCCCAAAAACCTGAATCCCTTTGGTAATACCCATATACCCACGGCTACTCCAAAAAATCAGCCAAAATATAATTGCTCACCAAAACCCCGTCTAACGTAAGAGCGTACCCCTCGGGTGTTTTTCTCAAATGTCCCGAGTCAACGTATTTTTCCAAAATTTTGGAGTATTTTTTCTCAAAATCAATCCCGAATTTTCGCTCAATCTCAGCAACATTCACCCCGCACATCCGCCGAAATCCGAGAAAAATTTCTTCCTCAAGCTCCTCCCGCAAACTCAAGGCATGCTCCTCCTTATGTTCCGTCGGATTTTGTATATATTTTAAAATCGAGGTTTCGTTTGAATACCTAATCCCGTCCCCATACCCGTGGGCAGCTTCCCCAAATCCGTAATAAAAATCATTATTCCAATAATTCGTATTATGCCTTGAACTAAAACCCGGCTTAGAAAAATTGCTTATCTCATAATGTTCAAACCCGTTCTCGGTCAGAAAGCTCACGGCGGAAAGGTACATTTTTGCTTGAGCCTCGTCGTCGGGCAAGCCCGCAGGCGGATTATTATAAAAAAAACACCCCTCGTCAATCTTCAAGCCGTAAAGCGAAATATGTTGAACACCAAGCTCCACGGCTCTTGCCAAATCAGAAATAAAAATTTTTTCGCTCTGCTCGGGTAACCCGTAGATAAAATCAAGGCTTACATTCTCAAACCCCGAATTTTGGGCAATCTTCACCGCCTCCTCGACTTTTTTTGAAGAGTGCCTTCTCCCGATAAGTTTCAAAACCCCGTCATCAAAAGTTTGACACCCCATGCTGATGCGATTTACCCCAAAACTCTTCGCCCCATAAAAAAAATCCGTCGTAACGTCCTCGGGGTTACATTCAAGAGTAAATTCGGTGTCCCGTGAAATTCCAAACCGTCCCGCAATCGCCCGCAACTCTTCTACATCAAGCAAAGACGGAGTTCCGCCGCCTATGTACAAAGTTTTTAACACCTCGCCTTTGTATCGGACACAAATCTCTTTATCAAGTGCCAAAAGGTATTCTTCTTTTAGCGAAAAATCGGCAAACGACACAAACGAGCAGTATTTGCACTTGCTTTTACAAAACGGAGTATGAATGTATGCACTTTCTACCATAGTTCTAATTATAAACCGAACTTAACCGTTTGCAAACTTCTTATTTTTCGGGTAATATTCATGTATAAAAAGAGGTTAAGGGATATGAATTTAAGAAAAGTTTTAATTTTAGCATCAACATTGTGTATTTTAGCAAACTCGGCAAACGCCAAAAGCGTTTGGATAAACAGACTTCGAAGCGATTTTCTAAATCATTCGACGTCAATTTACGCAATAAATTTGAGAACGTTTAACGCAAACGATAAAAACGAAAACGGGATTATCGAATTTGACAAAGGGGAATGGAGCGGGACTTTCTTGAACGCCATCAACAGGCTTGACGAGCTTAAGCAGGAAAAAGTAACCGCAATTCACCTTTTGCCCATTACCCCCGTCGGGAAAATGAAAGCACTCGGCACGGCAGGTTCGCTGTATGCAACAGCCGACTTTAAATCTCTGAACCCGCAGTTAAAAGAAAACAATTCAAAACTTACAATAGAAGAACAGGCTCGCAAGTTTATCACCGCAGCCCACGACAGAGGAATTGCCGTAATCGTGGACGTTCCGGGGTTTGCCTCGTACGATATGTTTCTTCAAAGACCGGAATTGTTCGTAAAAGACGCCTCGGGGCAACCCGTTATCCCGCTTGACTGGACGGACGTAAGGTTGCTCGACGCAGGGACGGAAACCCGTGTAAACCCCGACGTCCTAAAACTTTACAAAGACTATGCGGATTATATGATGGAACTCGGAGTTGACGGTATAAGAGTTGACGTTGCCTCCGCAAAACCCGCAAAATTTTGGAAAGAACTAATCGACTACACAAGAAAAAGCGACAGAGAGTTTTTGTGGCTTGCGGAATCTTCAAACTCTTGGAACGACACCGTTTCGGACAAGTCTGTTTTCACCCCTTACGACAAATTACTCGCAGCGGGCTTTGACGGCTACTACGGCAGTTATTTTAACCTCAAAACTTGGACAAGTGCAAAAGACTTGCAAAAACAGGTAAACCTCGACTTGTCCCTCTCAAAAAAAATCGGGACCCCAAAAAGCGTTATCGGAAGTTTCACCACCCACGACGAACTCAGCCCGATTTTGGAAAAAGGGGTTGAATACAGCAGGATGATTATGTGGCTAAATGCAACTCTGCCGATAAACGCATATGCGGTAGACGGTTTTCAGACGGGGGACAAGTACGTCTATCAGTGGGCAAACAAACAAGCTCCGAAAACTTACACCGACGACGACATCTACTTTGTTCACAAAGGCAAAATAGATATTTTCAATTTTTCAAGAAAACCCGGAGGTGCATATAAAGAACTTCAGGAAGAATACGCACACTCTAACATGCTTAAAACCATCGCAAACAACATATACAAAACAGGAACTTTCAAATTCTTAAAGACCAATTCCGATAAAGTTTTTGCCTATGCGGTGTATGACAACCACCAAACAATTCTTGTTATCGGAAACCTTGATTTTAATTCGGAAATCATTGCCAAAATCCGAGTCCCGAACATCAAAAAAGGACAAACAGGCTTGCCGTTAATTATGCAAAACTCTCCGGAAATCAACAACGGCAACATTGTTGCCGACCTAACCCCCGGAGAAATTCAAGTAATACTTTTTAATGAATTTTCTTTAAGCAAAACCGCAAAAAATAATATTTACGGGTTTTAATACACGCAGGAGTATAAACTAAAGCATGACAGCACTAATTAACACAGTACAAGCAAAACCAAACACTCAACCACAACTTCAACCGCAGCCACAACCCGTACCGCGTGTTGAGACCCTCCATCCGCTGACATCTTCGGAAGTTCCGCTGAAAGCCGAACGGGAAAAGAGAAACAAAAATCTTATAATGCTTTCGCTTTTGGGGCTTGCAACCCTTGGAGGAGGCGGGTATTACGCCTACAATAAACGCAAAAACGATTTGAACAATACGGAAAAACCGCCTACCGCTCGAGAAAAACTTCAGGCGGGATACAGGGTTTTAAAGAAAGATACCGAAAATACAAGACAACTCGTCGTAAAAGATTTTCAAGCAAAAATTAAAAAACTCAGAAATGACGAAAATGTTTTTGATGAATTTGACGTTGAAATCCCTTTTACTGACGGGAAAGATTTGAGACGGCAGGTTATGAAAATGGAAACCGATGCCCCGATTATTATCGCAAAACAAAACGAAATAATTAACGAAAAAAAGAATATCATCAAATCAAAAATAACCGAACTCTCCGGCGATAGCGATTGGAAAGAACTCAGGCAAATCGCAAAACAAATGAAAAAAACAATCCAAACCACCAAAAACTATGACGAAATCGAGATTACGAAACAAAAACTTGCCTACGTCAACGACCTGATTATAAATAAAATTTATCCCGAAAATATTCCCGACTACGAAAAATTTATCGGGATGACGCAAAACGACCTTTTAGGGATAATTAAGAAAGATTTTAAAACGCTTGAGGAATATCAAAACTACTTCAACCCAAAAACCAAGCCTACAAAACTTTGTGCTGAGCTTGAAGAAATATTTGTTCACAACGGTCCTCTGACATTAAAACAAATGTTCTCCAGAGAAACGCAAGTTATCGAACGGTGTCGGGAAAAAATCAAAGACACCAATCGCAGGCTTAAATTTGGCAAAGAACACCTTCTAAGGTACGACCAAAAACTGAAAGCCCTTGTCGAGAACTATAAAAAAACCGAAGGAATGATTGAGCTGAAATCTAAAACGGCACAACTGCGAAAAATAGCAAAACAACTCGGGCTTAACGCAATTCGCTAGGCCACTTGATTGAGTGACTAAGTTGTATCGGGTAATTGGGTATCGCACGATTATCCCAATTTAGCGGACTTGTCCGCCGTAAAACTTCGTAACTTAATTACTCTATTTAAAATCAGTCAACAAATTAAAATCAACCTCCAAAGCGTCCGCAATCGCAAACAATTTTTTCAGACTGATATTTTTCTGACCTCTTTCTACCCGCACAATATATTCTCTGGACAAATCAACAAATTCCGCAAGTTTTTCCTGCGAAATCCCTTTTTTGTGTCTGTATTTGGCAATATTTTTTCCTAATATATCGGGTCAAAACTGTCTTGCCCGCATAATGGAAAACAACTGGGAAATGGATTATTTGAAATAATTCGATATGATAATGTCGGGTTCAATGAAAATGTTGAACCCGACCTACTCGCTTGAAATAATCCGCACGATTTTACAAAACCTCGTTTTTATGCTAAAATATAGCTATGTTTACAGGGATTGTTGAAGAAGTCGGAAAAATTTCAGAGTTTCGCAAATCCTCTCAAGGTGCAAGGATTGTCGTCGAATGCAAGACCATACTTGAAAACCTTCACCTCGGGGACAGTGTTGCCGTTGACGGGTGTTGTCAAACGGTAGTAGAAATCGGTAACAACTCATTTTCGGCGGAGCTTAGCCCCGAAACGCTCAATATGACAACTTTTTCTTCCGCAAAAATAGGGGGCGAAGTGAACCTTGAAAGAGCCTTAACCCCGACGTCACGACTTGGCGGACATATCGTTCAGGGGCATGTCGACTGCTTGGGGAAATTTATAAAAAGCGAA
Organism: uncultured cyanobacterium; assembly: GCA_945836835.1. Lineage (GTDB taxonomy): Bacteria > Cyanobacteriota > Vampirovibrionia > Gastranaerophilales > Gastranaerophilaceae > UBA1221. Next base: position 9,729 of record CAMAML010000010.1, read on the forward strand.
AAGTTCGACAGTTTTTACAACCTGACGTTTGAACTTTCGCAAAACGAAAGCAAATACGTCGTAAACAAAGGCTCAATCGCCATAAACGGGGTGAGCCTTACGCTTGCAAGTGTTGAGAGGAATGTTTTTACCGTTGCGGTTATTCCGCACACTCGGGAAAACACGACCTTAAAAAAACTGTCCGCAGGCGATGCCGTAAACATCGAGACGGATATTTTGGGAAGATACGTTGAAAAATTTTTATCAACGGGTAATAATGAAAACAGCAGGATTAGTGTAGAATTCTTGGAAGAAAACGGGTTTATTTAATATGACGGAATTTAAATTTGACAACATAGAAAGTGCGATAGAAGATTTCAAAAACGGCAAAATGCTTATCGTAGCGGACGACGAGGACAGGGAAAACGAAGGGGACATAATCTGTTCGGGACAAGCCGTTACACCTGACGTGATAAATTTTATGGCTCGACAGGCCGGCGGGCTTATTTGTCTTGCAATTACACAAGAAATTGCCGACAAATTGGACTTACCCCAAATGGTTGAACAAAACAGCGAAAGCATGACGACGGCGTTTTCCGTAAGCATAGACGCCGCTGAAAAATTTGGGGTAACTACGGGAATTTCAGCTTACGACCGGGCAAAAACCATTGAAGTCGCACTTGCACCCGATGCCGTCCCGAGCGACCTTCGCCGTCCGGGGCATATGTTTCCGTGTGTTGCAAGAAGGGGCGGAGTTTTGGTCAGAACGGGGCATACAGAGGCGGTAACGGATTTGGCAAGGCTGTGCGGGCATGTTCCCGCAGGTGCCATGTGCGAAATTATGACACCCGACGGGCATATGGCAAGACGGGATTATTTAAGAAAATTTGCAAACGATCACGGGATTAAGTTCATCTCGGTTGCCGACTTAATCGCCTATCGGCTTAAATCCGAAAACCTCGTCTCAAGAGAGGCGGAAGCTGATTTACCCACAAAATACGGACATTTTAAGATTTTTGGCTACGTCAACAAGCTCAACGGACAAGAACACGTTGCCCTCGTCAAAGACGACGGCAGCGACAAAATCCCGATGATAAGAGTTCACAGCGAATGCCTTACGGGCGATATTTTCCACAGCCTTAAATGCGACTGCAACTCCCAGCTCCACGGGGCGTTAAGGATGATTGAAGATTACGGAAAAGGTGCAGTCGTCTATATGCGTGGACATGAAGGAAGAGGGATAGGGCTTGTTAACAAGATTAAAGCCTACAAGCTCCAAGAGCAGGGGCAAGACACCATTCAGGCAAATTTGTCCTTAGGATTTAAGGCGGATTTAAGGGATTACGGGATTGGCGCTCAAATAATTCGGGACATCGGGTTTACAACTTTTAACCTCATCACGAACAACCCGCAAAAAATAGTCGGATTGAAAGGTTATGGGCTGAAAATTAACGATATCGTCAAGGTTCCGTCCGAAGTTACCGAGTATAACAGGTGCTATCTGCATACCAAAAAAGAGAAAATGCACCATACAATTTAAAATAAGGGAAAGAGCATGGAAACTATTTTGGAAACAAGAAAACTGCAAAAGTCGGACTACACCGGTTTTGAACCGCTGTACGACGATTTTCGTGCAAGAGCGGGCGAGGATTACAAGTTTGAACTGCCGCCACTTGAATACAAAGATTTCATCGGGGCGGTCGAAAAAGGTTTGATAAACTGCATTGTTCTTATCGAAAACGATTTGCCGTGTGCGTTTTTAATCTACACGACTAATATTTCGGAGGCGATTGAGCTGAATATTATCCACTCTTATAACCTTGAAAACCTTCTAAAACGTGGGTATTACCTGTTAGAAGAGTTTACACGACAGCTAAAATTCTCGGGCTTAAAAAAAGTCGTCTGCTACCCAATGCTGGGTATCCAAAAAATGCTCGTGAACGAGACAGCTAAATTCGGGTTTAAGTTCATCGGGACGGCGGTTTTGCGGTTCAAATTCAACGGAAGTTCCTCAAGAACTATTTTTGAGATGAAAAAATTCCCTCCGCTTGAAGAAAATTACAAGATAGTACCTTGGTCGGACGAGTTTTACGGCTACACGGTCGACATCATAAAATCTTCGTTTGAAAACTCCGCCGACGCACTCTTTGACCCGAGGTTCAAGACGGATGCGGGCGTTCGGGACATTCTCACCAAAATTACCGAAAACATTTACGCCGAATTTTTACCGCAAGCAACCTCCGTCCTCCTGTTTGACGACGAACCCGTCGGGATATGTTTTGCAAACCTCACGGGCGATATTGCAAACATTCCGCTCTTTGCAATAAAACAAGAACATCGGCAAAAAGGGTTTGCAAAATACCTGCTCCACAACACGATTAAGACTATGATTAACTTAACCGACAGCGGCAAAATCCCGATGTCCGAAGTCAACACCACCACCGAAACGAGCAACGAATCGGCGTATAAATCATATCTTCATATCGGGTTCAAAGAGGACTACAACTATCAGCAGGCGTATTTGCCCGTGGTATAAAGTGTGATACAAGTTGCGGTTTAACTTATAAAAAACGGGGCGGTCAAAAAACCGTCCCGTTTTCTAATTCGTTATACAAAAATTATAACTTAGAAGCAACCATCAAAGTTGTTTCAGCCAATCTTGTAGAATAACCGCATTCGTTATCGTACCAAGAAATAACCTTGACCATGTTGTCGCCCATTACACGAGTCAACAAAGCGTCAACGGTTGAAGATTGAGAAGATCCGATGTAGTCTGAAGAAACAAGCGGTTCTTCGGTGTAGCAAAGAACGTGTCCGTCAGCACCTTCTTTCAATGCTGCGTTAACTTCTTCAACGGTAACAGGTTTTTCGGTTTCAAATACAACGTCAACCAAAGATACGTCCGGAGTAGGAACTCTCATAGCGAAACCGTCCAATTTACCCTTCAATTCAGGGATAACAAGAGCAACAGCCTTAGCAGCACCTGTTTTGGTAGGAACGATGTTCAATGCACCTGCTCTTGCACGACGAGGGTCTTTGTGACCTGCGTCCAAAATTCTTTGGTCGCCCGTATAAGAGTGAACGGTTGTCATCAAACCTTTAACGATACCGAATTTTTCCTTGATAACCTTAGCAACAGGTGCCAAGCAGTTAGTAGTACAAGATGCCATCGAAATGATGTTGTGTTTTTCAGGATCGTATTCGTTTTCGTTTACGCCCAAAACAATAGTTTTGTCTTCGTTAGATGCAGGAGCGGAGATGATAACCTTCTTAGCACCTGCGTCGATGTGAGCGTGAGCCTTGGTAGCGTCAGTGAAGAAACCGGTTGATTCAACAACAACTTCTACACCCAATTCTTTCCAAGGTAATTGAGCAGGATCTTTTTCCGCAAAGAACTTGATTTTCTTACCGTTTACGATGATACCTTCTTCGTATGCTTCAACGGTACCGTCAAATTTGCCCATAACAGAGTCATATTTGAAAATTCTTGCAGCATCTTCAGGTTTCAACCCCGGGTCAT
>CAMAML010000011.1 GCA_945836835.1 uncultured cyanobacterium
ACATTTATCTTATTTTATTTCTTTGTCGATAATTTCGTATAAAGTCGGGGCTTCTTGTACGCTTACGTTGTTGTTCGGGATTTTAAGTATGCGTACGTTTATTTTGCCGTTTGCGTATTCTATCGAGATAATATCCCCTTCTTTTAGCTGTTTTGCGGGTTTTGCGGGGTTGCCGTTTACGGTTACTCTGCCTGTTTCCGAAACCTCGTTTGCAATGGTTCTGCGCTTTATCAGCCTTGAAACTTTTAAAAATTTGTCCAATCTCATTATTTTTTCCTTTTTTATGTAGACCTGTTTACATATTAGCACAACTTTTTAATCCGTGTTATAATTTTTTTAAAGAAAGTTGATTAAGGCATGATAAAAAAGTTTTTATTAGTTTTGGTATTATTTTTCGGAATTTGTTCGTCGGCGATTGCGGGCGGGATAAAGTTTGTTCAGGTGACAGACGCCCACTTTTCCTCGGCAAACCCTTATACTGTTGGTGTTTTGAAGAAAACCGTAAGCGATATAAACACGATTGACGGGGTATCGTTTGTTGTGTTTTCGGGCGATAATATAGACGTTTCTGGCGAAAAAGATTTGCACGAGTTCATGAAGATAATCAAGGATTTAAAAGTCCCTTATTATCTTGTTATCGGCAACCATGACGTGTTCAAGTCAGGCGGAATTTCAAAAGTTCAATATATAGATATAATCAAGCAGCACAACCCCTTATACAGACCCTCCGCCCCAAATTACGTATTTAAACGAGGCGAATTTGTTTTTATCGTTGTTGACGGAGCAAAAGAGGCAATCCCCGGACCGGGCGGGTATTTTCGACCTTCTACCATGGAATGGTTTGATAAGCAGTTAACAAAATATAAAAACAAGCCCGTCATCGTAATTCAGCACTTCCCGCTGTTGACCTCGGTTGGCGGAAAGTCTCACAGAGTTTACAAAGTTGAGGATTATTTGGCGGTTTTGAATAAGCATGACAACGTTATTGCGGTTGTTGCGGGGCATTATCATATAAATAACGAGCAAATGGAAAACGGGGTTTATCACATAATCACTCCGTCTCTGTTATCAACTTCAAACCCTTATAAAATTATCGATATAGTTACAACAAAAGGGTTTTCGCCCATGATTTATACGAGGTTAAAGACGACCGATTAACATCTTGCATTTTTGGCGGGATGATATTATAATGTTTGTAAGTAAAAGGTAGAAGAAACAATTTCAATGAGCGTTGAACAGATACAGACAATTTTTAATTTAGGGATAATCGTACTACTGCTGTTTTCAAACGGTTTTTTCGTAGCGTCCGAGTTTGCTATCGTAAAGGTCAGAAAAACCCGTATAGAACAGCTTGTCAAAGAAGGTAACGGAACTGCAAAACTTGCGTTAGAGGCAATAAAAGATTTGGACAAATTTATTGCGGCGGTGCAACTCGGGGTTACTATTTCGAGTATCGGCTTGGGGTGGGTCGGCGAAAGCACCATTGCAAAGATTATCGAACCTTTGTTTATATTTATCCCCGGAGTCGGGCAATCCATTGCGACGCATACGGTATCGGCAACTACCGCTTTCTGTCTGATTACCTTCCTGCATGTCGTGTTGGGTGAGCTTATCCCAAAATCCATTGCTTTAGAATATACCGAGGCAACCGCACTTTGGGTTGCAAGACCCATGCACGGTTTGAGTATCCTCTTCACTCCCTTTATTTGGGCGTTGAACGGGTTTGGGAACCTCGTTTTAAAGGTGTTGAAAATTCCGCATTCCCATAAAGGTTCAATGGTGCATTCCACCGAAGAACTTGACATGCTTGTTGACGCAAGCTATGACGGTGGGGTTCTTAACGAAACCGAAAAGGACATGCTCCATAACGTCTTTAAGTTTTCGGATTTGACCGCAAAACAGGTTATGATACCGAGAACCGATATGGTCTGCGTTTCGCAGGAAATGAAAATGGAAGAGCTGAACAAACTTGCGGCGGAAACCCAATACACGAGATACCCCGTATATGACGAGGATATTGACCATATTATAGGCATTGTCCATGCAAAAGATTTGTACGCACTTTCTTTGAAAGACGAAGTTTGTCCGATAAAAAACATCGTAAGAGAGGTTCTTCTCGTTCCCGAAACCATTACGATGGACAATTTGGTCTTGGAGTTTAAGAAAAGAAAAGGGCAAATGGCAATAGTTGTTGACGAGTTTGGCGGAACTTCGGGCTTAATTACGCTTGAGGATGTTTTGGAAGAAATTTTCGGCGATGTTCAGGACGAGTTTGACGAAGAGGAAGATTGTGATATAAAAGAAATTGCCGAAAATACATACTTTGCAAACGCCATGCTTAGACTGGACGAAATGTCGGAATTTTTCGATTTTGAGGAAGAGGAAGTTTTTGACGAAGACGACGTTGATACGGTCGGCGGTTTTGTCGTAAAACTTTTGGGAAGAATTGCCGAAGTCGGCGACAAGGTTGAGTTTAAAGATTTTACGTTTATCGTAAAAGAAATAGACGGGGCAAGGATTACAAAACTTGAGATTATAAGAAAAGAAACTCAGCCGACAAATACTGAAGCGGAGTAGGTTAAATTTTTCTTGCAAACTTGTTTTATTTTGTTTAAAATGTTACTGAACTGTAGGGATAAATTATGAGAATAGAAGCTGAAAATTTGGTTAAAATATACGGTGACAGAAGTGTCGTAAACGATATTTCCTTCAATATCGAAAAGGGGGAAGTCGTTTGCTTGCTCGGGCCTAACGGGGCGGGTAAAACAACCACTTTTTATATGGTTGTAGGCTTGGTAAAACCGAGTAAAGGACGGATTTTGCTTGACGGAAAAGAGATTACGAACATGCCTATGAATTTGAGGGCGAAAATGGGGATAGGTTATCTTCCGCAAGAGGCGTCCATTTTCAGAAAACTTTCCGTTGAGGACAATCTGAAACTGGTTCTTGAGATGAACGACAAACTCAATTCAAAAGAAAAGAAAGATACTTTGGAAGAGTTGTTGCACGAGTTTGGGATTGCCAGGTTGAGAAATTATGCTGCGGTATCGCTTTCGGGCGGGGAACGCAGAAGGGTAGAAATCGCAAGAGCGTTGGCGGCCAGTCCTGATTTTATGCTGCTTGACGAACCTTTTGCCGGCATTGACCCGATTGCAATCGGCGAAATTAAGGACAATATCAGAAAAATTTCCAAGGAGAAAGGATTGGGCGTTTTGATTACCGACCACAACCCAAAAGCTACCCTTTCGATTACAGACCGTGCATATGTAATCTTTGACGGGCAGATTAAGATTAAAGGCAGGAGCGAAGATGTTGCGGTCGACCCTGTTGCAAAAGAATTTTACTTAGGGAAGGATTTTGCACTGTAATGAGATTGTGTCCGAAGATTTCAGTTTACGATAAATATATTTTCACTCAGGTGTTGTTGGCAACCGTTGTTGCGATTTTGCTGTTTACGGTTGTGTGGATTGCTCCGGAAATGTTATTGAACACCATTAAAAAGACCTTAGAGGGGCAGTATACCGTCAAGACTGCAGTTCTGGTGCTTTTTTACGAGTTGCCGAAAATTTTGGGGAAGGCATTCCCCGTCGGGCTTTTGCTCGGTTCCTTGTTTACGTTTGATAAACTTTCCAAGGACTCCGAGCTGACAATTTTCAGGGCTGTCGGACTTTCATTTTTTAGAATTTTGGCACCCGTGCTTGTACTCGGGGTTATAGTTACGGGCTTGTGTTTTGTAACTTGTGATCGTTTAATTCCGATGGCGTCGGCAAAACTCAACGCAATCAACGACAGACACCCGACGACTCAGTATATTTATACCCAAAAAGATGAAAACAATGCGCCGAAACTTGCAGTGATAATTTCGGGGTATCGTGATGATATTATGCACGATGTTATAGTGTTGGATTTTTCGTCCAAAAAGTATTCCGATGTCCACCAGTTATCGAATATCTATTCAGCTCAAACCGCAAAATACCTTAAAGACCGCTGGCAATTAAACGATATTAAGGCTTACGGGATTAACAGTGACGGAATTTTTACCGATATTGCGCGTATAAAATCAATGGATATTCTGGAAGGGGTTGATGCAAAAAATGCGTATACTTTGATGACTTATTCCACCAAAAAAGAGCGTGAAATTACAAACAGGGATATGCACTCATACATAAAACTTCTCAAGAAAGAGTGTTTGGATGAAGAGTACAGATATATGTTAAACAAGTATCTTCAAAGATTTTTCCACCCGTTTGTTTGTATCTTGCTTGCGATAATGGGAACTTTGTTAGGCTTTAGCAAGCCGAGAGAACAAAAATTAATCGGGTTTACGATTGCGATAGGCAGTATTTTTGTATACTATATTACCCTCCCGTTTTTTGATCTTTTGGCGGAAAAGGGGGTGTTACCTCCGCTTGTGACGGCGGCGTTTCCGCCCGTGGCGTTTTTGATATGTGTTATTGCGTTTTATAAATCAAAGGACTTGTAATGAAGAAACTTTTTTCAACGTTGTTTTTTGTGTTTTTGGTTGCTTTTGGCGTCTTGCCTTCATATTCAACCCCGATAGATATTGAGTATGAAAACGGGGTTTATCATATTAGGGTTACCGGCGGGCAACGCACGATGAAGAAAAAGGTTAAGGTTTATGCGTCTCAGGATTTGATGACAAATGCGGAAATGCATGCCAAGTCGAAGGCGGAATTAACCGTAAACGCAGGATTTTTCGATCCAAAGACGGGTAAAACGATTTCGTATGTTGCAACGGGCAGAAACACACTTGAAGATCCGAGGTTTACGGACAGCCTTTATTCGGATTTTGTTTTAAGACGAAACCTTTCAAAAATCCTTAACAGAACAGAGTTTAGGATTGTGGACTGCAACGGTAAGTATAAGTATGAAATCGTTCCGCACAATTCATCTGTAGACTTTACCTGTGATATTGTCGAGGCGGTGCAGGGCGGACCGTTGATAATCCCTGAGTTAAGACTGGAAGAAGAATTTTTTATCCTAAAAAACGGGGACGAAGTTGTCAGAGAGTCGTGTTCGGTGTTGCATAAAGTCCCGAGAACGGTTGTCGGGATAAAGGGTGATGAGCTTCATTTTCTGATAATTACGGACGAAAGCCCTATGGATATGTACGAGGTTCAAGAGCTTTGCAAAAAATACGGATTTGACCGTGCAATGGGCTTGGACGGAGGAAGTTCGACGTCCATGAATTATAAAAAACAGTACAATGTCGTATCCGTAAAAGGGGACGGAGCCGGCAGACGCCTGAAAAGTTTTATAATCGTTAAACCTTAAATTCTAAAGTTCATATTTCTTAATCTTTTGAACAGTTGCGGGATTTTGGTATAATAGAGTTATGAAGAATTTTGATGTAACGGTTGTCGGCGGAGGGACGGGCGGATGTGCTGTCGCGTATACTGCCGCAAAACTCGGGTTAAAAGTTTTGGTTTTGGAAAAAGGTATTCACCTTGGCGGGGCGATGACCTCGGGGCTTGTCGTGCCGGTTATGAAACCTTCCGACAATGCGATTAACGACGAGTTTTTTAATGTGCTTGTTACGGAATTGGAGACTCTTGGCGGGCAGATTACTTATCAGGGCAACAGGGGGTGGTTCAATCCCGAGCTTACTAAAATCGCACTTGATAATCTTTTGGCATCAGTCGGAGTAAAGGTGATTTTTGCTTCGGAAGTAAAAGACGTTATTTTGGACGGGAAAAGGATTTGTGGGGTCAAAACCGAGGAAGGAGAATATTTTTCTAAAGTTGTGGTTGACGCAAGCGGGGACGGTATTGCCGCAAAACTTTCGGGGTGCGAGTTTTTGGACAAAAAAGACGAGGTTCAGCCAAACAGTTTAAGGTTTATTTTAAGCGGAGTTGATGCAAAAGCCTTTGGTGATTGGGTGTTGGAGCTTGACAAAGACCGAAACGTTACAACGGTTGAAGAGGTTGGGGGAAAGACTTATTTTTCAACATCTTATACCTGGGACGGCGGGGATAAGCAGGCTTTGGCTCCATTGTTTAAGGACGCCGTTGAATGCGGGATTTTAACCAAGGAGGACACAAACTATTTTCAAATTTTTTCGGTTGCGGGAGCGGAAAGTTCGGTTGCGTTTAATTGCCCGAGAATGCTTGACTGTAACGGGGAGGCGTCTGCGGAAGAGCTTTCAGGTTCAATTATGAATGCAAGGCAGTCGATTTTTAGGCTTACAAACTTTTGCAAAAAGTATTTTAAAGGGTTTGAAAACGCTTATATTTCAAATATTGCAGATGTTGTCGGTGTTCGAGTTTCTTATCGGGTTAAGGGAAAATATATTTATACAATGGAGGATATAATTTCGGGCAAAAAATTTGAAAATCCCGTAGCGGTTTCAAATTACCCGATAGATGTTCATTCCAGAGAAAAGAATAAATCGACCTTAAAAAAGGTGCAGGATTATGAGGTACCGTTGGAGAGCCTAATCTCTGCCGATATTGAAAACCTTTATGTTGTCGGGCGGTGTGTGTCCGCTGACTTTATGGCACAGGGTGCAATAAGGGTTCAGGCGACTTGTATGGCTATGGGCGAGGGGCTGGCTCGCTATCTTTTTCAAGTTTTGAGATAAGGATTTGCGCGGCGTTTAAAAGCGGGTCGATTGTCGGGGAAAACGGCGGTGCATAGGTTATATCATTATTGGCAAACTCTTTTGCCGTAAGTCCCGCTAACAGTGCAGTCGCAAGGGTGTTAATCCTCTTATCCGTATCGCCCGAGCCGACCGCCTGCCCGCCCAAGAGCTTCCCCGTCTTTTTGTCGGCGACGAGTTTTAGGGTAATGTTTTTGGCGTCGGGCATATAACTGACTTTGTCGGATTTTGTGACGGTTGCGGTAATGGTTTCTATCCCGAGTACTTTTGCGGATTTTTCCGTTAACCCCGTCATTGATACCGTGACTTTTAAGCACCTTGTAACGGCAGAGCCGAGTACCCCGTGAAATTCGTCAAACCCTCCGCTTGAATTGATTGCGGCACAACGTCCTTCTTTGTTTGCGTTTGAGCCTAACGGCATCCACACGGGGGTGTTTGTGATGATAAGGTTTTCTTCGACACAGTCTCCGCAGGCGTAAATGTCGGGGATAGAGGTTTCCATACGAGAATTTACTTTTATCGCACCGGTTTTGCCGAGTTTAATTCCCGCATCAACTGCTATCTCAACGTTTGGGTGAACTCCGACGCAAATAATCACCAAATCCGCCGGAATTTTTAATCCTGTTTCGGTCGTTGTAAGGACTTGCCCGTCAATATCGTCCTCAAAAGAGATTACGCTTTCGTTCGTCAAGATTTTGAACCTTCCCTTATTAATACTCCCAAGTCGTGTCATAATTTCGTCTGACATATCTTCGTCCAAAACCGACATCAAATGCGGGCTTCGCTCAATAATTGTCGTAAAAACGTTGTTTTTCACAAATGCCTCGAGCATTTCAAGCCCGATATACCCCCCGCCGACGATTACGGCAGATTTTGAGGACTTTAATTTTTCTTTTATCTCTATTGCGTCCTCAATTTTTCTGACCGTAAAAATCTTTTGTTTTGAGGTGTTTTTAACGGGCGGTACAATAGGTCTTGCACCTGTTGCGATAATGAGTTTGTCGTAGCTTTCCAAAAACGAGTTGTTGTTTTCCATATCAAAAATCAAAACCTGTTTGCTTTCCGGCATAATTTTTGTCACTCGATGCTTAATCCTCACCTTAATCCCGTTTTTCTCAAACTCTTCGGGCGTTCTTACGATAAGCGTTTCGTAATCTTCAAAATTGCCCTCAATATAGTAAGGTATTCCGCACGACGAGTATGAAACGTGAGTGTCGTCCGTATAAATCGTTATATCAGAGCTTTCGCCCAAAATTCGTTTTGCTTTTGCTGCCGCCTTTGAGCCTGCGGCAACCCCGCCGATAATTATAATTTTCATAACAAAAGTATACAAATTAAACATTTTTTTTCATTCCCTAATCGGATATTTTCTTTTTTTATGATAAAATTTGAATATAAAGAGGGAAAAACTATGAAATTACATAATTCTTATACAAACGAAACAGAAGATTTTAAACCGATAGACGGAAACAAGGTTAAAATGTACGTGTGCGGTCCAACCGTGTACGATTACGCACACCTCGGGCACGCAAGGTGCTACATCACCTGGGACGTTTTGTACCGTTATTTGAAATTCAGAGGATACGACGTAACTTATTGCCGTAACGTTACCGACGTTGACGACAAAATCCTCAAAAAAGCTGACAAGGAAGGTAAGACGCCCGAAGAGGTTTCTCAATATTGGTACAGGCAGTTTGCAAAATCCATGGAAAGTCTTAACACTCTAAAACCCGATGTCGAACCGTTTGCGACAAAGACTTTGGGTGAGATGATTTCGCTTGTAAAAGATTTGATAAATAAGGGTTACGCTTATGAAGTAAACGGTGACGTTTATTTCAGGGTAAAGAAATTCTCAAAATACGGATACCTTTCAAAACAACCGATAGATCAGCTTGAAAGCGGTGCAAGGATTGAGGTGGGCGAACAAAAAGAAGATCCGCTTGACTTTGCACTTTGGAAAAAAGACGAAAAATTCGGCTACAATTCCCCTTGGGGTGTCGGACGTCCGGGGTGGCATATAGAATGCTCCGCCATGAGCCGTAAGCATTTGGGTAAAACCATTGACATCCACGCAGGCGGTGCGGACTTGATTTTCCCTCACCACGAAAACGAAATAGCACAATCAGAGTGTGCCAACGGTTGCACCTTTGTTAACTACTGGCTCCATAACGGTTTTGTAACGATTAACAAAGAAAAGATGTCAAAATCTTTGGGGAATTTCTTAACGATTGACGAGCTGTTGAAAAAATATGACTCAAATACTATAAGATTTTTCATCCTCACAAACCATTACAGAATGCCCGTCGAATTTTCCGACGAGGCTCTGACATCCGCTCAAAACGGGGTTAAGAGAATGCTCAACGCAAAACAAACCCCAATAGACGAAAATATTGATATTACAAAAACCGAGGCTTACGAAAAATTTGTCGAGGCAATGGACGACGACTTGAACACGTCTAAGGCGTTAGCTGTCTTGTTTGACCTTGCGGGACGTGCAAATAAGGACGAACTGGGTGCGTTCACCGTTTTATACAAGTTAGCGACAACATTGGGTTTCAGCTTTAATAAACAGGAATTGAGCGAAGAAGAAATCCAAACCGCCTTGAAAGCAGTCGGAGAAAAAACGGGAAAAGATTTTTCATCTATGGATGAACTTATTGCGTACAGAAAACAGGCAAGAGCTGAGAAAAATTGGGCTGTTGCGGACGCAATAAGAATTTCTTTGGATGAATGCGGAATTACCCTCAAAGACTCAAAAGACGGCACCGTGGTCGAAAGAAAATAAAAGCCATAGCGAGTATTTTTGCCCAAGAGACTTATTCATATCTCAGTGCGTCAATCGGGTTGAGCAAAGAGGCTTTGTATGCGGGGTAGTACCCGAAAAGAACCCCGATAGCCCCGGAAAACCCCATGGATAGTGCTATTGAAAACCCCGAGATGGATATACTCATTGTCGAAAACATCTCGACGGATTTTGCACCGATAACGCCGACGATAACACCTATCAGTCCGCCGATTATCGCAAGCAAAAACGACTCTATCAAAAATTGTATCCGAATGTCGCCAGCCTTTGCGCCGATTGCCATTCTGATACCGATTTCCTTTGTGCGTTCAGTAACCGATACGAGCATAATGTTCATAATCCCGATCCCTCCGACAAGCAAAGAGACCGATGCTATTGCTCCTAATAAAACAGACATTGTTCTTGCCGAAGATTTTATTGTTTCCTGCATTTGGGCTAAATTTCGTATTTCAAAGTCGTCGTCCTGGGTTTTACCTATCCTGTGGCGTTGTTTTAGAAGCTCGGTTATGTCGCTTTGGGTTGTGTCCAAAATCTCTGAGTCGCTAGCCTTTACGTTAATCATTGTAACGGTTCCGGGAAAACTCGTCCCGAAAACTTTTTTCTGTGCGGTTGTAATCGGGATGAATACCAAATCATCCTGATCCATGCCCATTCCGCTTTGCCCTTTGGTTTTTAGAAGTCCTACAATTTTAAACGGTACGTTTCCGACACGCATGGTCTTGTTTATCGGGTCGACATCTCCAAAAAGTTCCGTTGCAACGGTGTTTCCTATAACGGCAACTTTTGACCCGTTTTTAACGTCCTCGGGCGAGAGGTTGCGACCGCTTGCGACCTCGTAATTCCTTATAAAAAGGTATGAAGGTGTCGTGCCTCCGACGGTTGATGACCAGTTTTGGTTTCCGTAGGTTAGCTGCTTGTTTTCGGAAGAATACGGGGCAACCGCAAGTATCCCTCTGCAATTATTTTCGATTGCTTCGGCGTCTTTTAGGGTGAGAGACGGTTTTGTGCCAAATCCCATCCGAACTCCGCCGGAGGTTGCCGAGGCGGAGCGTATCATCAACAAGTTTGATCCCATTGACTCCATATCCTTTGCAATTCTTTTACTTGCCCCGGAACCGACCGCAAGCATTATGATAACTGCACTTACCCCGATAATTATACCCAGGCTCGTGAGCATTGAGCGCATTTTGTTTATTTTTAATGACCTTATCGCCATTGTTAATGTGGATTTGAAATCAATCATTTTATTCCTCGCTTAATAAGGGATTGTGGTGTGTTTGTTAATCTTGTCCTCGACGATGTTGCCGTCCTTAAACCTTACGACACGCTTGCAATAATCCGCAATATCGGGTTCGTGGGTGACAAGGACAATCGTTTTTCCCATTTCTTTGTTTAGCCTTACAAAAAATTCCATAACCTCGACGCTGGTTTTTGTATCAAGGTTTCCCGTCGGCTCGTCCGCAAGGATAAGCGGAGGATCGTTTATAATTGCCCTTGCAATCGCAACTCTTTGTTGTTGCCCGCCGGACATTTGGTTTGGCATATGGTCTTCCCGATTTTCAAGCCCGACAATGCTTAACGCCCATTTCGCACGCTTAATCCTCTCTTCCTCGGAGACACCCCTATAAATCATCGGAAGCATAACGTTTTCGATGGCGGAAGTCCTTGGGATTAGATTAAACCCTTGAAAAACAAAGCCCATTTTAATGTTTCTTATATCTGAAAGCTCATCAGCCGAAAGTGCCAAAATGTCAATCCCGTCAAGGTGATAACTCCCCGAATTAGGCTTGTCGAGGGTGCCAAGCATATTCATAAAAGTGGATTTGCCCGAGCCCGACGCCCCCATTATCGCAACAAATTCCCCCTTCTCAACGCTTAACGACACGCAATTCAGGGCGTTAAAGCAGTCGTCGCCCGTTTGGTAAGTTTTTATTGCATCTTTTACTTCGATTAAACTCATTTTTTTCCTTTTTTTTGATTAGAACATTCCCGGCGGTTTACGGTGCTGTTGTTTTCCCTTTTCTCTTTTTACCACATTAGATGAGCCGATAATGATTTTTTGCCCCTCTTCAAGCCCTCGCCCCGAAACCTCGATATTGTTATCATCGCTTGCGCCTGTTGAAATTTCTACCCGTTGAGGTTTATTTTTAACCAAAATCCACATCCCTTGCAACTTGTATTTTTGACCGTTAACTTCGGGCGTGTATTTTAAAGCAACGGTCGGAGCACAGAGTACGTCTTTGCTTTCGTGGGTAATAATCGAAACATTTGCCGTCATGCCCGGTTTTAATTTCAAATCCTCGTTATCCACCGCAACAATAACGGAATAGGTTACGACATTGGAAACGGTTGTCGGCGAAATTCTGACCTGCGTAACTTTTCCCCTGAAAATACTGTCCGGATAGCCGTCAAGCGTGTAGGTAACGTCTTGTCCTTCCTGCACGTTTCCAATGTCGGCTTCCGAGACGTTAACTTCTATTTGCATCTTTGTTAAGTCTTGTGCAATCGTAAATAGTTCAGGTGCCTGAAAACTTGCCGCAACCGGTTGCCCGAGGTCGATTTCTCTTGAAATAATTGTTCCGTTTACGGGTGCAATTATTTTTGTGTAGCTTAAATTTGTCTGAGCCGTCTTGTATGTAGCTCTGTATTGGTTAATTTTTGCCCTTGCGGAATTTACCTGAGCAACGTTTGCCAGATAATCGCTTTCCGCTTGGTCTAATTCACTTTTTGCGATGAAATTTTTCTTGTATAAGTTTTTATAACGGTTGTAAGTTTTAAGGCTCATGGCTGTTTCGGCTTGAACTTTTGCTAAATCCGCTTCTGCGGAGGCTATTTGTGCGGCGTTTTGCTGGACGGTTGCCTCAAAAGTTCTGGGGTCGATTTCTGCCAATAACTGTCCTTTTTTGACGACCGAGTTATAATCGACGTAAATTGCCCTAATCAGCCCCGAAACGGTCGAACCGACACTTACAATGTTTACGGGGTTAATCGTCCCCGACGCCTCGACGGCTTGGGTTATCGTGCAGCGATTAAGTTCTTTTGTTTCATAAGTTATGCGATGTTTGATTTTGTGATTAATCCCAATCCCGCTTACAATCGCAATCCCGACAAGTGCCGTTACTATGTATCTTTTCTTTATGTTTTTTATGTCCATAAGTCCGTTAATCCTCAACCGATACTTGTATTTCCTGCGGCAAAGCCATTAATCTTTCGAGATTTGCCCTTGCCACGTTATAATTGAATACCGCCTGAACGTAAGAGTTCTGAGCAGTGTTATAATTGACTCTTGCATCTTGTAACTGGATATAGTCGCCCAATCCGACCGAATATCTTCCGTCCGCAAGCTCAAAATTCTGATATGTTTCTTTTACCTTAACGCTTAAAAGCGGGATTTGTTCGCCCAGTCGAACCATATTTATATAAGCGTTTTGGACGTCAAAATAAATATTTTGTTTTGCCAAATCCACGTCGTTTTGTGCGAGTTGAACCTGAAGTTTGCTGTTGTCAATTTTAAATTTTTCCTGAGCAATATTGACGCTTGTCGAAAGTGCGACGTTAGCGTTTACGGAATTTGTGTTACTCTGATTTCTGTACCCGTAGCCGACACCTGCACTGATTGTCGGGAAGTATTCTCTTTTTGTGTATAGCAAAGCCTGTTTCATAGCCTCTAATGTTGAAAGGTATGCCTTTAAATCGGGA
>CAMAML010000012.1 GCA_945836835.1 uncultured cyanobacterium
AAATCTCCTAATGAAGTTTTCAATAGTGTTGCACTTTAATTCAGAATCCAGGAAATCCCCAGTATTGTATAAATTTCATCCAGTCTGTCGGAGTTATGAAGATACCACCATCCTATTAAGGTTTCAAACGCCGTTGCAAGCCTGTATTCCTGCTGGTTTGCACGTCTTCCGACAGGGATTGGAAGGTTTCTGCCTCTTCTGGAAATCTCTTTTTCTTCTTCGGTAAGGAAATTTTCCAACTTTGCCAAACACTCCGCCTGATAGGACGCCTTAACCTTTTCGGTCGTGAGCTTGTGAAGATTTCGAGGATTGTTTGTCATATAAATGGTGGCGTTCCTAATCTTCAGTTCCCAAACGGCATCGCCGATGTATGCGTAATTTTTTAAACCTATTTCTTCCATGGCTTAAACTTAACACAAAAACGGAAAAAATCAAAACGGATAATCCAAAGCGAAGTTTTTTAAAGCGTATCGGTAAAAGTCGAGAAAAATTCGGCAATGGAAATATTAAACCCCTTGCAAATAGCCTCAATGGTTGAAATTCTAATATCTCTCTGAGCCTTCTCGGCATAAGTTACGCAACTCTTGGACAAGTCGGAATACCATGCCAACAAAACCAATTTTGAGAAGTATTTTCTCAAGTACATGAAATATACAAAAGTGGAGGAATTAGGAAATAAAGTTGGGCTTTATAATTTGGCAATCTACATGAATGACGGGAGTTTACTTATTGCAAAGTATAATGCAAATGCAAAAAATTATATTGATTTTACTTTCTACCCGAAAGCAAAAAATTTTTCTTACGATACTTTTGCCCATGTTTCTGAGACCGGGGTTGCCTCAAGACCTGACATGGGGATTAGTTCGTTTCAATTCTTTTTTGCTCCGGCAGATAAAAATATAAAATACCACTACAAAAAAGGATTTGAACCTTATGCTTACGAACTTAGGGAATATACGGCAGACGAATTACTAACAAACGGAGATCCGGGGGATATATGCAATCCGAGTGCCGGATTTAAGATGTACTGCACCGCACTAATTCGACTTAACGGCTGGAAAATCCCGAAGGACTACCCGTTCAAGGTAAAATAACGTGCGTCGGCTTGGTCCTTGAGGCGTGGAGAACTTATGCATAGCCGTCTCCGTTCAAAAGTAGCTTGTGGCTACCGATAAAAATGTCGAACACCGACCTTACGTCCCGCCTCACTCCATTATTTGCCCCCTCAACAGCAGTTGTATGCCTCGTCACTCGGCTACAACTGCTGTCCTCTCCCTGGAGAGGGCGAAAATTACCGTTATTTGAGTGTTGCACTTCTAATCCGATTTCGCCTTCGTTAAGATTATTACAAAATGTAACGAATTTTGCTTAACTTGAAATTCGACTTTGTGTATATACTTTATATATATACAACACTAAATAACACGAGAGATACTAAGAGAGAGAACAGAACCGTTTAAACAAGAGAGAGACTATTTTTATTCCTAATTCCTATTAAACAAACTTTGCCCCGAAAAGGGGCTTTTTTTTGACCTGAGTTCAATATCGCTTTAATATTAGCTCAAAAAAATACTCCCTACAAAATCCGCACCACAAAAATACATCAACCAAAAAACTTTCGCACCAAAAAGAGCGACTTCGCAGTATGCAAAGTCGCTCTTTTTTTGAATAAAATATCGATACTAGAAGTTCAAACCTGCCTCACGAGCTGCGTCAGCCAATGCTTGAACACGTCCGTGATACAAGAAACCGCCTCTGTCGAATACAACATCATTAACGCCTGCCTTAAGAGCTTTTTTAGCAACAGCTTCACCGACAACTTTTGCTGCGTCGATATTTCCGCCGTGAGCCAATTTTTCTTTCAAGTCTTTGTCGATTGATGATGCAGACGCCAATGTAACTGCGTTCACGTCATCAATAACTTGAGCGTAAATGTGTTTTGTACTTCTGTATACAGCCAATCTCGGGCATTCCGGTGTTCCCGAAATTTTTACCCTGATTGAACGGTGTCTTTTTTGAACCTGTGGTTTTCTTGTTTTTAACTTAATCATTTTTTCTTTCCTTTCATTACTTGCTTTAGCGGGCTGTTAAACCCTTCGCACGCAACTTACGCCCTGCGGATTACCGCTCGAGCCTACTTCTTACCTGCTTTACCGGCTTTACGTCTTACGTATTCACCTTCGTATCTTACACCCTTTCCTTTGTAAACTTCAGGAGGACGTTTAGCTCTGATGAATGCGGCAACGTCGCCGACCGTTTGTTTGTTTGAACCTTTTACGGAAATTTTGGTGTTAGCCTCTACCGAGATGGTGATACCTTCCGGCGGTTCAACGATTACCGGGTGAGAATAACCCAACGCTAAGTTAAGGTTTTTACCTTCCATAGATGCTCTGTAACCTACACCTTGGATTTCGAGTTTCTTTTCAAAACCTTTGCTTACACCGGTAACGGCGTTTGCAACCAAAGTTCTGAACAAGCCGAACAAAGCGTCTGTTTCTCTTGACTCGCCGACTTTTGATAAGATAATGTGGTTATCTTCAATTTTTACGGCGATTTCCGGACGAACGGTTACGGTTTCTTCGCCCAAAGGTCCTTTTGCCGTAACTACTTGTCCGTCGATTTTAATTTCAACCCCTGACGGGATTTCAATAGGTCTTTTTCCTATACGTGACATTTTAATTTCTCCTTGTGGTATATTTTGTACGTCTTTCGGGCTTTTCTACCAATTATGCCCGAACTTTTTGCTAAAAATTAGTATACGTAGCAAAGAACTTCTCCGCCAACGTTTTCTTTACGAGCTTTTCTGTCGGTCATCAACCCTTTTGGAGTTGAAACGATAGCGATACCCATACCGCCCAAAACTTTAGGCAAATTTTTAGCTTTTGAGTAGGTTCTCAAACCCGGTCTTGAAACTCTTTGCAACTTTGAAATAACAGGTTTGTTAGCCATATCGTATTTCAAAGTTACGACCAAAACATCGAATTTTCCGTCGTTTTTAACCGAATAATCACTGATAAAGCCTTCCGATTTAAGAACTTTAGCCAATTCAACTTTCAATTTCGAACTCGGAATTTCAACGGTTTCGTGACCAACCGTGTTTGCGTTTCTAATTCTTGTCAGCATATCTGCTATTGGATCTGTTGTCATTTTAACTTTTCCTTTACTCTTGCGGACTTGCAAAGTGCCTACCCGGTGTTTGCAACGAACCGTTTTGTTAAAAATTTCTTTGAACCTTCACACCCGTTGTCGCTGCCCCACCGCCCTTGAGGTGGTTGAGGATTTTGACTTTGCAGTATCCTTATACTACTCGTCACTTGTCGAATGAACCTTTGCTTTAGGGGGCTTTCAAACCATTATCGCCTCGCTTACACGTTTAGTTAAAACCGAACAAACCGTAACTTCAAGCGGTTTTTCAAACCCGAAAGCGTACTTCGACAGTCTGACAAGCCGATGGTACACCAAAAACAAATTTATTTCAAGTATTTCATTACAAAATATTAAAAAATGCACTCGCTAATCGGGCTTGTAGTCAATCAAATCGGAAATATCACACTTGAAATAGTTGCACAACTTATTTATCGTGCTGAGTTTTACGTCAATATTTTCGCCTCGCACAAGCTTGGAAATCGTTGCCTTGCTCAAATTCGTTGCCTCCGCAACCTCGTATCCCTTGACCTTGTGCTGCCATATTAGTTCATATAATTTCACTGTAATCATACTTTATATTATAGCTTGCACTTCACCACTTGACATTAAATTAAAATACGTTATAATATGTTATAGTACAGTTGAATTTTATTTAATAAATTTTAACATATTTGAGTATAGTGGAACAGAAAGCGAGGAAAGTACTCCGGTGTGGAGACGAAGGGGTAGCCGAAGGCTACTCTTGTGTGGAGACGAAGGGGCATAAATTTCACCACACCTCGTAAAATAGAAATAACAATAAGGAGATAAACTAATGAACAGAAAAATTAAACAACTTAATGCTTTCACACTTGCCGAAGTCCTAATCACCCTCGGCGTAATCGGTGTAGTTGCGGCGGTGACCATGCCAACTTTATTAACCAACATTCAAGACCGTGTACGGCAAGAACAGGTCAGAACTGTTAAATACAAGCTTACAAAAGCAACCGACACCATGAACTCGTTGGGTAAAATCGGTCCGTATGGTTCGCTAGAGGCAGGCGACGCTACCGAAAAATTTGTTGACGAATTGAAAAAGCACATGTCAATCGCAAAAATTTGTAAGAATGACGAGCTTGACAAATGCTGGCCTGCGGGTTCTGTCAATGGATATTTAACGTACGGCTCAACCACGCTTTCCGCTAAGTCCGTAAGTTCAATGTCAAAAGGTACAGACATTAACGCGTTAACGCTAAGTAGCGGAAACACAAGGCTTGTCGGGCTTGTCACAGCCGACGGAGTCCCGATGATTATGGTGTATTCACCTGTTTGTCAAGCGTTAGACGAAACCAAAAATTACACATGGTCTGTCGAAAACGGAAAACCAATTACAAACGCAACCACAAATTGTATAAGTGCAATTTTTGACATAAATGGAGCAAAAGGACCTAACAAAATCGGACAAGACGTCAGAACTCTCAACTCACTTTTTGGTGCAGCGAACCTTACAACAGTTGCAGCAACAAAAGCAGAATGTAATGCATTAAAGAAAAAATATAATATTCAATGGTGTGAAATCGAAGGTGACCATTGGGTTGGTGCAATAAAACAATGTGACCAGCTAGATTTGCACTTACCAACTATGTCAACCCTTGCAAACGTTGCAAACGCAAAATATGGGACGACAAAAATTGGGACGTATACGCTTTATTCAGGCCCAACACATGCCGCATCAACCTATGCAGGAGGTTGTCGTGCATGGTGGATACAATATGACAACTCAACTTGGCGTGTTGACGGCTCTGACGCTATCCTCTGTGGTGAAAGCACAACAACCGACGGAAATTCAGGCTTTGCAATTCCTTCCGATGGCTACTGGTCGAGTTCCGAGTATTCGTCTTCTTACGCTTTCTACCGGATCATCGGCGGTTCGGACAGCAGTTGGAGTAGGCACTACAGTCGTACTCTCACGAGCTACAGGGCGTTGTGCGTAGGTGATTGAATACTGATAATATAACTTGTTATTCCTCACACCCATCTAAAAAACCGCCCCTAAAAAAGGCGGTTTTTGGTTTATTATATATATCTAAATTTGGCACAAGCCACCATCCGACCAAGCCCATGCTCAAAAAAGCATAAGCTATTGCCCGAGAGGATACCCGTATCAGATTACCAGCTTGCTTTGGTTACACCAGGCAACAAGCCTTCGTGTGCCATTTTTCTCAGACAAATTCTGCAAAGTCCGAAATCTCTGTGATACCCGTGAGGACGTCCGCAGATGCTGCATCTGTTGTGAAGTCTTACTCTGTGGTACTTTCCTGCTTTCACAAGAGCTTCTCTTTTCAATTCTTTGTCTATCATCGCTTTTTTAGCCATGAATTTCTCCTTTGTTTATCACTTTTCTTTATATTGTATCTTTGAGTTTCTGCGGGGGGCCAAGCCGCCCCCTTAAAAACTCTTAACTACTTGTTCATTCCTTTGAACGGCATGCCCAACAATCTCAACAACTCTCTTGCTTCATCATCGGTGTTAGCGGTTGTGATGATTGATACGTTCATACCTTTTACGAGGTCAACTTCTTCGTAAGTAATTTCAGGGAACAAAGATTGTTCCTTCAAACCTAACGTGTAGTTTCCTCTGCCGTCAAACGCCTTCGGGCTGATACCACGGAAGTCGCGGATACGAGGGAATACAACGCAGATTAACTTTTGCAAGAAATCGTACATTCTTTCGCCTCTGAGTGTTGCCATAGCTCCGACAGGCATTCCTTCTCTCAATTTGTATGATGCGATGGATTTTTTTGCCTTGGTAACAACACATTTTTGACCTGCAATCTTAGTCAACTGACCTTCGATAGTTTCGGCAATCTTTGAGTTGTGGGAAGCTTCCCCGACACCCATGTTAAGAACGATTTTGTGAAGTTTTGGGATTTGCATATCGTTCTTGTAGCCGAACTTTTCTTTTAAAGCCGCTTTGACTTCTTCGTTATATTTTGTTTTTAAGTTTTCTGTTTTTGTCATTTTCGTATTTCCTTAATCTTTAACGTATATGTTCCACAAAGAACCTTACACGTCTAATTGTTCACCACATTTTTTACAAACACGAACTTTTTTGCCGTCAACGACAGCGTGTTTGATCCTTGTCGGTTTTTCGCAAGCCGGACATACAACCATAACGTTTGAAGAATCAAGAGGAGCTTCTTTCTTAATCAAACCGCCTTGAATTCCTGCCATAGGTTGAGGCTTTTGTGCTTTTGTAACCATATTCACGCCTTCAACAACAACTTTTGATTCTGACGGAATAGATTTCTTTACGTTGCCCGTTTTGCCTTTGTCTTTACCTGCCGTTACGATAACTCTGTCACCGGTTTTTACGTGCAAGTGTTTTTTATTGTCTGTCATTTCTTTTCTCCATTTTTTGTTATCGGACAAAATTCGACCTTTAATTTTGCCCACTGCTTTTCACTTGTCCTAGATAACTTCCGGTGCAAGAGAAACTATCTTCATGTAACCTTTATCTCTAAGTTCACGTGCAACCGGCCCGAATACACGGGTTCCTCTAGGGTTGCCGTCCTTGTTGATGATAACTGCCGCATTTTCGTCAAATCTGATAACCGAACCGTCAGCACGCTTGATGTCTGCTTTTGTTCTTACGATAACGGCTCTTACAACTTCAGATTTTTTTACGGCTTGATTAGGGGTTGCGTCCTTGACGGTTGCAACGATTTCGTCCCCGACTGCCGCAAATTTCTTATTTGAACTGCCCATAACTCTGATACAAAGTAGTTCCTTTGCACCCGTGTTATCGGCAACTTCAAGTCTTGTTTCTTGTTGTATCATTGTTTCTTTCCTTTTTACTTTACTTTTCGACCTCTCATTACTCGGTGGTAATGTTGTCAGATGTCTTTCCGACATCTTTTTGGGAGTCAGAGGAAGTTTTATGTTAAACAAAACCTCCTCGACAAAATTTTAACCGTTGATTAACGTGCTTTTTCAACAACGTCAACCAAAGTCCAGCGTTTATCGCCCGAAATCGGTCTTGATTCAACAATCCTTACGACGTCGCCAACACCACAAACGTTGTTTTCATCGTGAGCTTTGTAGTTCTTGTTCGATTCCATAATTTTCTTATACTTTGGATGTGGTTCATAATCCGCAACCTTAACGACAATAGTCTTGTCCATTTTGTTACTAACTACTACACCTTGTTTTACTTTCTTAGGCATTTTCAACCTCTTTCTCGGTTATTACGGTCTTTGCTTGAGCTATTTGACGTTTCAATCTGGAAATTTCGGAAGTCTTTTCCAAACCTTGCGTCGCCAACTTCATCTTATTTTCCAACAGTTCTTTTTTCCATTCAACTATTGAAGTTTTAAGTTCATCAACCGTTTTTCCGCGTAATTCTTTAAGTAATTCAGTTTTATTCATTTTAAGTATTTCCTTTATTTTACTTACGCTTCTAACTTAGCCTTTTCAACAACTTTAACTTTGATAGGCAACTTTTGAGCAGCAAGCTCAAGAGCGTTAACCGCAATGTTTCTGTCAAAGTATTCAAGCTCGAAAAGAATTCTGTTCGGCTTAACAACCGCAACCCAGTATTCCAAGTTACCTTTACCTGAACCCATACGAGTTTCTGCAGGTTTTGCGGTAATCGGTTTATCAGGGAAGATTTTAATCCAAACATTACCGCCACGTTTGATTTCACGAGTCATTGCTCTACGAGCGGCTTCTATTTGACGACTGGTAATCCAGCCCGGTTCCAAGGCTTGCAATGCATAAGACCCAAATTCGAGTTTTGTTCCTCTGGTTTCGTGTCCTTTCATTCTGCCTTTCATCATCTTACGATATTTTGTTTTTTTAGGCTGTAACATTTTTTATTTACTCCTGTTAACTTTGTTTTCTATCTTAACTTTGCTTAGCCTTCAGTTGTTTCGATAGCTCTTCTTCTCGGACGACGTCCCGTTTTTTCGGAGTTATCTTTCCCTGATTTAGCTTTGATGTTTTGGTCTGCTTTTTCGCCCGGCATCAAGTTGCCCTTGAAAATCCAAACCTTAACACCGATTTTACCCATGATTGTGTCAGCTTCGGTAAAACCGTAGTCTACATCGGCTCTCAAAGTTTGAAGCGGAATTCTGCCTTCTTTTGCCCATTCGGAACGAGCAATTTCTGCACCGCCCAAACGTCCCGATACCATAACTTTGATACCTTGAACGCCCGATCTCATGGATCTTTGCATAGCTTGTTTCATCGCACGTCTGAAAGCAACACGTTTTTCAAGCTGTTGAGCAATGTTTTCCGCAACTAATTGAGCGTCAGCGTCAATTCTTGCAACTTCAACAACGTTGATAACTACCGGCTTGCCAATGTACTTTGAAACATCTTGTCTCAAATCGTCAATCCCTTGACCGCCACGTCCGACTACGATACCCGGTTTTGCCGTTACGACCGTAATCGTCGTGTTTTGAGCTTTTCTCGAAATTAATATTTTGGATACGCCTGCTGCGTATAATTTTTTCTTAACGAATTTTCTGATAGACGCATCTTCTTTAACAAATTCACGGTAGTTTTTGAAATTTGCATACCAAGAACTTGCCCAAGTTCTGATGATACCTACTCTAAATCCGGTTGGATGTGTTTTTTGTCCCATTTTTTATACCTTTATTTGTTTTACTTACCTACTTATTATCACTAACTTTTAATGTAAGATGTGACGTACGTTTTAGTCTTTTGTAAATACGACCTTGCGCTCTCGGTTTACCGCGTCTGAGTGTTTGACTTTCATCAGCAAAGATTTCAGAAATCTTTAATGAGTCAGGGGAAACACCAAATTTTTCCTGAGCGTTTGCAACAGCTGCCTTCAAATTCTTTTCGACAACTCTTGCTGCAAAATAAGGCATAAAACGTAACATGTCTTGAGCTTCAAGAACATTCTTTCCGCGAACTTCGTTGATAACTCTACGAAGTTTTCTTGCGGTCATTTTTATATCTGTTTGTTTTGCTTTAGCTTCCATTGTTATTTTCCTTTATTTTACCTTTGCTGTTTTTGCAGAACCAGCGTGTCCTTTATACAATCTTGTCGGTGCGAACTCGCCCAACTTGTGTCCAATCATTTGCTCGGTAACATAAACGGGTACGTGAGTTTTTCCGTTATGAACCGCAATCGTATGTCCTAACATTTTAGGTACAATCATTGATGCTCTCGACCAGGTTTTTACAACTTTCTTTTCCGAGTTAGCATTCATTTTTTCGATTTTACTTAGTAGAGCTTCTTCTACGTATGGACCTTTTTTTAATGAACGTGCCATTAATATTTTCTCCTTTTGGTTAATTTGTCTTTATTTTCGCCAAATAATTCAGCGATTGGGGGAAGTCTTTTGAGGGACTCCCCTCAGGCTTAAACTACTTCGCTTTTCTTCTTCTGACGATTAATTTGTCGGAAGCCTTGCCGGCTTTTCTGGTCTTATAACCGAGAGCCGGTTTGCCCCAAGGTGTCTTAGGGTGTCCGCCCGGACCGGTCTTACCTTCACCACCGCCGTGAGGGTGATCGCAAGGGTTCATCGTTACACCGCGAACGGTAGGTCTGATACCTAAGTAACGTTTTCTGCCGGCTTTACCGATTGCAAGGTTTTTATATTCGGAGTTTCCGAGAACACCGATAGTCGCCATACATTCTTTTCTTACCATTCTCATTTCCGATGAAGGTAATTTGATAGTGACGTAGTTGCCTTCTTTAGCCATTACTTGAGCCGCATTACCTGCCGCTCTAACCATAACTCCGCCTCGACCCGGTGTAAGTTCAATGTTATGAACCATAGTACCTAACGGAATCAATTCCAACGGAATAGCGTTTCCTGTTTGGACAGGAGCTTCAGGTCCGCTGACGATTACATCTCCGACATTCAAACCTTCCGGTGTCAAGATGTATCTCTTTTCGCCGTCTGCGTAGAATACCAAAGAAATTCTTACGTTTCTGTTCGGATCATATTCAATAGTTTTTACCGTTGCAGGAACGCCGAACTTTTCACGTCTGAAATCTATGATACGGTATGCTCTTTTTACACCGCCGCCCTTGTGACGACATGTAATTCTACCCGTATTATTTCTTCCTGCTGTTTTCTTAACCTTCTTCAACAAAGACTTTTCAGGCGTCATCGTAGTGATTTCGGAATAATCACTTTTCATCATGCCTCTTTGTCCCGGTGAAGTAGGATTAATTTTTCTGATTGCCATTTTAATTTCTCCTTTTTGGCTTTGTATTGTCGGGGCTTGTACCTTTTGGATTTAAAACCCTGTTTTCTGCCCCTTACCTGCGGGATATATGCCATACACCCCTTTTTTAACGACCTGCTATACTGCGGTCATCAATTCAATCGGATCACCTTCGATGGTCACGATTGCTTTTTTGGAACTGTCCGTTCTTCCGAACTTATACCCCATTCTCTTTGCGTGAGAAGGCATATAGACAGTGTTTACACTCTTAACTTTTCTTCCCGGAAAAGCTAATTCAACTGCTTGAGCAATTTCAACCTTTGTAGCATCTTTTCTAACTTCAAAGGTATATTTACCCAAAGCCATTGCCGTACGAGATTTTTCGGTAATTATAGGTTTCTTAATTACGTCGTACAACTTTTCTATGTTTGTTCTGTTTTTACTCATTGTTATAATTCCTTTTATTAGTTAGAGTTTACTACTTGCTTAATCTTTCGGTAATTTCGGCTACCGCAGCTTCCGTCATAACGATGCTGTCCGCATCCAACAAATCCTTGACGTTTAAGTTGCAAGGAAGCAACAATTTTACGGAAGGAATGTTTCTTGCCGAAAGAAGAAGGTTTTTGTTTTCTTCTGCTCTGTAGTCGGCAACAACAAGGATTTTTCCTTCGACTTTCAAAGACTTGATAGCGGAAACCATCAATTTTGTTTTAGGCTCAGCGATAGTTGAAAAGTCCTTAACCACAACGATTTGAGCTTCTCTTGAAGAAAGTGCCGACTTCAGAGCCAACTTTCTTGCCTTTTGAGGCATAGAGAAGGAGAAATCTCTCGGCTTTGGTCCGAAGATTACGCCACCGCCCGCAAACAAAGGTGAACGAAGTGAACCTGCTCTTGCACGTCCCGTACCCTTTTGTTTCCAAGGCTTTTTACCGCCGCCCGATACTTCTGCTCTTGTTTTTGCACAAGCCGTACCTTGACGACCATTGTTTAATTGTCTTCTTAATGCTAAATGCATTACGTGAATGTTAGGTTCAACTTCAAAAACCGCTTTTTCCAAAGTAATTTCGCCTAACTTTTCACCGTTTGTATTTAAAATTTCTTTTGACATTTTAGTTTTCCTTTTACTTACTTTCTTGCCTGTTACCCCTTACCCTTGCAGGTTTTATTTGGCAACTCGGGATTTTTAAAACTTTTCTGTTTGTTGTTCTTTACTTATTCGCAAGCGTCGTGCAAGCCGACCTATGCGATTAGTTCCACTTTGTTCTGGTAGGAACGATTGTAACCAATCTTCCTTCGCAGCCCGGAACGGAACCTTTTACCAAAACCAAGTTTCTTTCGGTATCAACTTTAACCAATTTCAACTTGGTAACGGTAACTCTTTCGTTACCCATGTTACCGGCCATTCTCTTACCCTTGATAACACGGCTCGGGGTAGTACCGGCACCGATAGAACCCGGTTCTCTGTGGTTCTTTGAACCGTGTCCCATAGGTCCTCTGCCAAAGTTCCATCTCTTAACGGTACCTTGGAAACCTTTACCGATGGATTTACCCGTAACGTCAACTTTTTCAACATTGTCAAGAACGGAGAGTTCAATCTTGTCGCCGACTTTGTAGTCTTGCGGATTTTCTACTCTAAACTCTTGAAGATGTCTGAAGTTTTCCAGATTGTTTTTCTTGAAGTGACCGATTTGAGCCTTGGTCAAGTGTTTTTCCTTAGCCGCAATCGTACCTACCTGAATAGCGTTGTAACCGTCGGTTTCAACAGTTTTAACCTGAGTTACCACGATATCGTCAACTTTGATTACCGTAACAGGGATTGCCAAACCTTGTTCGTCAAAGATTTGAGTCATACCCAATTTTTTTCCTATTACACCTAGTGTCATAATTTACCTTTCCGGCTCACCCTACTTGGTGTACCTCACACGTGTACCCCTAATTTCGGGATTGCCATTTTCTCTTGCGAGCGCTACGTCTTGCTTAATTACTTTACCTATCGGGGACTTTCACCCCACCCTTTCAGGTGTCCGACCGGAACTTTCATTTATCAATAAAGGGAAGCCCTTTTTGAAAATTCTGCCCGATACGGTCGCAGTTCACATTATAATTTGCATAATGCTTATTAAATTTTCAATGTCGGAAGATATTTCCGTCAACTGACAGTTGTCCGACTCGGAGCAGCCTCCAAGGAGCAACTATTGTTTAAGTTCAATATCAACACCTGCCGGAAGATCCAAACGAGTCAGTTCTTCGAGTGTTTGTTGAGTGCATTCGTATATATCAATAATACGCTTATGAGTTCTCATTTCAAAATGTTCACGAGATTTTTTGTCAACGTGAGGGGATCTCAAAACGCAATATATACGTCTTTTTGTAGGTAAAGGAATCGGGCCTGCAACTTTAGCGTCGGTTCTTTTTGCTGTTTCAACGATTTTGCTCGAAGATACGTCGATCAACTTGTGATCATACGCTTTCAAACAAACTCTGATTCTTTCACGTTTTGTGCTTGCCATTGTTATTCCTTTTCTGTTTTACATGTTATTAACACAATCGGGAAAAACCCTTTCCCTTGGGGTTCTGCTTGAATTTCAGCTATTTAAATCAGTATTTCGGACATTAAATAAAATACTTCAAGCATACCAATGTTAGTACAAACAAAAACGCCTGTCAACAAAGTTTTTTGCTAGTTGTTAATGAAATGTTACAATTTGGGAGTGACTAAGTTACTAAGTGACATCGCGGCGGCGTTAAACGAGCCTCCGCAATTTGTTTTCGGAACTTT
>CAMAML010000013.1 GCA_945836835.1 uncultured cyanobacterium
CTTTGGAAGAAATTAGAGAAGAACTTCTTTATTACATAAAAAATGACAGCTCAAACTTGCGAACTTTATATAAACTTTACCTGGCAATAAAATAAGAGCGGTAATGGAAGGTTTTGTGTACACGGTGTGCTACTTTTTCCCCTCTTTTTCGCTTCGTTCTCTGACTGTAATTCTGACAGGTGTTCCAAAGAACCCGAAGGCTTCACGCAATTTGTTTTCGATATATTTTTTGTAGTGGTCTTTGAGCAAGTCGCCGTTGTTTGTGAACAGGACAAATGTCGGCGGCTGTACGCCTGCTTGCGTTGCGTAAAGAATTTTTAACCGTTTCCCTTTAACCGATGTTGGTGGATTGAGAGAATAAAGCTCTTTGACAACCTTGTTCAAAAGCCCCGTTGAAACTCGTTTTGTCGCCTGCTCGTAAACTTCCGATGCCTTATCGAATATTGTGGTCAGGCGTTGTTTTGTTTTTGCGCTTATGTAAATCTTCGGTGCAAACTCTAAAAACGGGATTTCGTTTGAGAGTTGTTTGTCAAATTTGTTTATGGTGTTGGATTGCTTGTTTTCAATCAAATCCCATTTGTTAATTGCAATAATCAAGCCTTTTCCGGCTTCCGTGATAATCGATGATATTTTTTTATCCTGATCGGAAATCCCTTCCGTGGCGTCGATTACCAAAAGTGCGACGTCACAACTTCTGATTGAGCGAATTGCTCTGTCGACCGCAAACTTTTCGACCCCGTAGTCGACTTTGGCTTTTTTCCTTATTCCGGCCGTGTCGACGATGACAAAATCTTTGTCCTTAGAAGTAATGTTACTGTCAATGCTGTCCCTTGTAGTTCCCGAAACATCGGAAACAATAACTCTTTCTTGGTTAAGCAGGGCGTTAACGATGGAGGATTTGCCCGCATTCGGGCGTCCGACTATTGCAATTCTTATGGTGTGATCTTCGTCCCCTTTAGGCTCGTCGTCACGTTTAAAATCTTCCGTTACAACATCGAGAAGGTCGCCGACTCCGCCACTACCGTGGAGTGCCGAAATCCCGATAGGATCTCCGAGTGCAAGCGAATAGAAATCATTTATCATAATTTGAGATGCGGGGTTGTCAAGTTTGTTTACCGCAAGGAATACGGGCTTATTCGATTGGCGTAAAATGTTTGCGATGTCAAAGTCTATCGGGTTAACGCCGTCTTTTCCGTCCGTGATAAAGATGATTTTGTCCGCTTCTTCGCAGGCTATTTTTGCCTGATCAAAAATCGAAACCATTATGTTATCTTCATCGCCGGGGATAATCCCGCCCGTGTCGATTACGGTAAAACTTTTGTTTTGCCATTCCACGTCAAAATAAATTCTGTCACGGGTAACCCCCGGAAGGTCGTCGACAATCGAGTGCCGCGAACCGACCAGTCGGTTTACGAGTGTTGATTTGCCTACGTTTGGGCGTCCTACTATTGCTACTGTCGGTTTTCTGTTCATAATACGCTTATATTACCATAAATTTGCAAAAAAAAACGGGTTTGCGAAGTTTTTTTACAAAAATCTTTTGAATATAAGGGAGAGGAAGGGAAAGGATTTTCCCTAAACGGGGGATTTACTTATTTACATAATCTTCTTTTAATTGTATTATATATGTAAGGGAAATATTTTCGATAAGGGGATTTTGAGCATGAAGAAATTTTTTATAACTCTTTTGATTATTCTTGCAGGAAGTGTCGTATTTGCGGACACGGGCGTGCAAAAGTTTACGCTTGATAACGGGCAAACCGTTGTGATAAAAGAGGTTCACTCAAACCCGATTGTTGTTATGGACACTTGGATAAAAACAGGCTCGATAAATGAAGACGACAAGAACAACGGAGTTTCGCATTTTTTGGAACACTTGTTCTTTAAAGGCTCAAAGAACCACGCACCCGGCGAATTTGACAAACTTCTTGAAACAAAGGGAGCGGTTACAAACGCTGCGACAAGCAAGGATTTTACTCACTATTATATAACTATTCCGTCAAAATATTTTGAGGAGGCGTTGGAGCTTCATGCCGATATGCTCTTAAACCCGCTTGTTCCGAGAAAAGAGCTTGAGAAGGAGCGAAAAGTCGTTATTGAAGAGATTGCAAAAGACGAAAATTCGCCAAACAGTGTCGTTTACGACAACCTTGTCGGAATGTTATACACGACCCACCCCTACAAACGCAAGGTTATCGGGACAAAAGATATAATCGAAACAATTCACCGTGACGATATTTTAAAGTATTATAATACGTGGTATTCTCCTTCAAATATGGTGACTGTAATTGTCGGAGATGTTGATACCGCAAAGACTTTGGGGTTAGTGAAAAATTATTTTTCTTCAAATTCCGTCTTGTCAGAAAAATCCGTTTATCCTAAGGAAAAACCGCTTACCGAACAAAAACGCAAGGTTGAATATCTTCCGACACAGTCGGGGTATATGTTGATTGGGTTTAGGGGAGTTAACATAAACGACTCTGACGGTTATGCTCTTGACGTTTTGGCAACAATTCTCGGGGACGGTCGGACTTCGGTCTTTTACAGAAATATTAAAGACAAGTTGAGGTTGGCTTTTGCAATAAGTGCCTCAAACGCCTCTTTCAGAGATGACGGGATTTTCTATATCTCGACAAACTTTACTCCCGACAAGTTGTGCAAGCTGGAGGATAAGATTTTTGAAGAGATTTCCGCCGTGCAAAAAGACGGCGTAACCCCCGAGCAGGTAAAATTAGCCCAAAATATTATCGAGAGGGACACTTATTATCAAAGGGAGTCCGTATCGAATATTGCTCGGGAATTGGGGTATATTGCCGTCACAAGCGGGGATATAAAGGTTTACGAAAACTACGTTTCAAACATCAAAAAAGTTACTCCGCAGGACGTAAAGCGTGTGGCGGAGAAGTATTTGGGGAAATCAAAGTCGGCTGTATCCGTTGTACTGCCCGAAGAGAGTAGGGAGGTTAAGGTGTCAAACGTCACTGACACGGTGACTGATGTCACACCTGTTTTACAAAGCGAGGCGAACGGGACGCAAAACTACAAACTTTCAAGCGGGGCGACTATGCTGTTCACCTTAAACCCTTCAAACGAAATTGTTGCAATAAGTATTAACGCTAAAGGGGGAAACTTCCTTGAAACAAAATACGGGGTTGCCAATATGGTTGCCTCAACCGTGATGAAGGGGACTAAGAACTACACGAAAC
Organism: uncultured cyanobacterium; assembly: GCA_945836835.1. GTDB lineage: Bacteria > Cyanobacteriota > Vampirovibrionia > Gastranaerophilales > Gastranaerophilaceae > UBA1221. The sequence goes on from CAMAML010000013.1 coordinate 3,207, forward strand.
AGGAGCTTGACGAAATTCTCGAGGATAACGGGATAAAGATTTCGCCTTCAAGTCGTTCGGACGCCTTTCAGGTAAACGTTTTGACGACGACTTCAGAATACGGGAAGGCGTTGGAGCTTTTAGCCGAAATCGTCAACAATGCGATTTTCCCCGAGTATGAAATTGATAAGGTTAAGACGGATAAACTTAATGCAATAAAGAAAAACCGTGATATTCCGCTTAATTTGGCTCTTGAAGGGTATAAGAACAGAATTTTTGAAAATACCCCTTACTCAAATTCGGTTGCCGAATTGGAAAAAAATCTTCCGAGTATCTCAAAATCCGATTTGGTCGAGTATTACAGAAAAATTTTCAATCCCGAAAATATTGTAATATCAATTAATGGGAATGTAGATAAAGATGTGACCGTAAAGGCTTTTTCGACCATGTTCAAGTCATCCGACAAGTCGGCTTTCAAATTTGCACCGAACGCAAACCGCCTGACGTCGATTACTGCTCCGAGAGTTGTCTCAAAAGTGGTCAAAGAAACCAATACGGACTGGATATTTATGGGGTGGCAGACCGCAGGAATCGAAAATACGAAGGATTTTGCGACTTTGCACGTAATTGATGCACTCCTTGGGACGGGGATGAGTTCCCGTTTGTTTAAAAACCTCAGAGATCAGGAAGGTTTGGCGTACCAGCTGGGTTCAAGTTATTCCGCAAACGTATTGAGAGGGGCATTCCTTGTCTACATCGGCACGAACCCCGAAACATACGACAAGGCTTTAGAGGGGCTTAAGACCGAGATTAATCGCCTGAAAACCGAATTTGTCGGCACAAAAGAGCTTCAGGACGCAAAAGAAAAACTTTTGGGACATTTTCTGCTTTCACAGGAGACAAATTTGGACAAAGCCGAAACAATCGGCTGGTTTGAGACTTCGGGTAAGGGGTATGCTTTTTCAAAGGAATATGAAGTTGCCGTAAACGCCGTCACGGAAAACGATATAATGCAGGTTGCGAACAAGTATTTCGGCTCTTCAAATTATGTCTTATCCTCCGTCAAAAAATAGTTCAGGTTTGAACATTGATAAATAAATCGTAAAAAGTATTCACTTTTGTAAAGAAAATTTTTAAAATCTTTACATACAGGTATGTTTAATATTAAAATATGATTATAATATGAGGCGAGAAATTGTTGAATAATTACGAAAGTTTTGATAACTCGGAAACATCTTCGAGAAAATCCGCTCTAATCCAGGAGAGAGTGGGGCTTGTGTCTGCTCATATGTATAAACAGTTTTTGGATTATCAGCATGCCACGGTTAACGCAAACGAGATTTTTCAAAGAATGCTCGAAAATATTCGTGAGGTTACGGAAATTTTGAAAGAGGCGTTTGCCTCTCGAGGAGTTACGACCGAAAATATCTATGTTGAGGCGGATGCCCAGCATTCTACCATTATCATGAATATTTTGTGGCACAAAATCAGCTTCACCACCCGTTGCAATTTTCAACCGCAAGTATTGTTTAGAGAAAACCTTAACCATATGTTTTCCGCAAGAATTATGGCGGTCAGAGGCAATTATAACGACATAATGAAAGATGTCAAAGACCACAAGGAAGAAATGGCTCGGCTTCTGGATGAAGAAATTGCATCCCTCTTTGTTCCGCCTGAAACCACTCACAGCTCGATTCTTAAAATAAGACACCTTGGCGGACGTGAACTCCAAATTAACCAAATGGACGCTGCAAGAGAGTTTGTACTTAAAGTTGTCGAGGCTGTCTGCGGGGGCGGGTTCTATCATGAAGAAGGTTCAAGAAAAAGTTTTAACATCTAGTTTTAATCTCAAATTCTTTTGTAAACAAATGTAAAGCTCATGTTAAGAAACATGGCAATTTTTTTGGGGGTATATACTTTATATATTTAAGAGTACAAAACACGAAGGATACAACATGGGCATTTTAACAACAGGATTTATGGCCAAATATGCTATAATACAGTGTTGTCGCTTACAGAGCAGGCAACGCTCCCTGTTGTTGCAGGTAAACCACGCTAAAAAAGCGGTTACCAATATGGAAAAAATGCTTAAAAATCAGAAGAATATGCAGTTGCAGTCCTTGAAAAATTGGGTGGTTGGTTACCAGTCCTCAATTCCTATGTACAGTCCGAATACGGGAGCTGACGGAAAATTTAACTATGTTCCCGGCATGTCAATGGACGAAAGTGTGTTTGGGGAGCAAGTTAAATATCAGCAGCATATGGCTCAGCTGCAGGCTTGGCAGTCCCAGCAGGCTCAGGCGATTGAAATGCAGTATGAGGCAAAGTTGGAGTCCTTACTTGAACCTCTCAAACAGGACGAAGAGGACTTGGAATGCGACAAGCAGGATGTTGATAACGACCTTGCATACTGGCAGGAAATCAGAAATTCTTACAAACAGCAGTCCAAAGAAGACATCAAATCGTTTGTATCATAATAGTAAAAGCGGGCGACAAACAAGTCGCCCGCTTTTTTGTTTGTTTAATTTTTTGTAACGGGTTAAACGACTACGGCATCTTCCTGATTTTTAAACTGCATTTCGTAAAGTGCCTTGTATTGCCCGTGCGGGATACTCATCAGCTCGTCGTGAGTACCGAGTTCGGTAAGTTCCCCTTCGTTAATAACGGCAATTCTGTCCGCATTTTTGATAGTGGAAAGCCTGTGAGCGATAACAAAAACGGTTTTATTCATAATCAGGTTGTCCAACGCCTTTTGGACAACGGCTTCCGACTTGTTATCAAGAGCCGAGGTTGCCTCGTCCAAAATTACAATCGGAGTGTTTTTTATCATAGCCCTTGCGATTGCGACTCTTTGGCGTTGCCCGCCCGAGAGCGTCATCCCTTTTTCGCCTAAGTATGTATCAAGCCCGTCGGGCATTTCCTCAATCATTTCCTGAAGGTGTGCATACTCTAACGCTTTGTTAAGTTCTTCTTCCGTTGCGTCAGGATTGCCCATTAAAATATTTTCTCTGATAGTTCCCGAGAACAGGAAGTTATCCTGAAAAACCATTGCCATGTTTTCTCTGAGGCTTTTCATCGAATAGTCCCTTATATCCGTTCCGTCGATTAGGATTGCACCGTTTGTAACGTCGTAAAATCTCGGCAGAAGGTTCACAAGAGTAGATTTCCCCCCCCCGGAATTTCCGACGATTGCAAGGGTTTCGTTTTTGTTAACTTTTAAGTTGATGTTTTTTAAGACGGGGTGGTTTGGGACGTATTCAAAATCAAGGTTTTTGAACTCGATTGATGAATTAAGCCCGTTAAGGGTTTTGGCGTTTGGTTTATCGGTAATTGTCGGTTCTATGTCAAACAGTTCAAAAACACGCCCCATTGCAACAAAGATTGTTTGCAGGGAGGTAAGCGTGTTTCCAAGGGTTTTAATCGGTTTGTAAAGTAAAAGCAGGGAGGTTACGAACGATGCAAAACTTCCCGCAGTCATTTTGCCCGAAGTGATGAGGCTTGTACCATACCAGAGGACTATCGCAATCCCGCAGGATGCAATCAGGTACATAATCGGGGACATCCAGCCTGCACGTTTTACCAATGACATATTGTTGTTAAAAGATTTCCATATTTGGTCTTCAAAGATTTTGTCTTGCCTGTTTTCAAGACAATACGCTCTCATAACACGGTTTCCCGAGTAGGTTTCGTTAAAGTTTGTCGTAATGTTTCCGCCTATTACCATGTTTTTGTTTGAGGTTGATTTAATCCGTTTTCTGATGAGTGCGACGGGGAGAAATGCAACGCACAATACCAAAACTCCGATTGCCGCAAGCCGCCACGAACTGTAAAGCATAACGGCGATAAGACTTAATGCTCCAAACAAACTTGTTACGATTGTTTTCAGGTTGTTAACAATCCCTGCCGATGCCGTGTCGGGGTCGGAGAGGTATCTGGTTATGATTACCCCCGAAGAGTTTTCGTCAAAAAACGACGTGTCCATATAGATAAGTTTTTTGAACAGTGAAATTTTTACCGCATTTGTTATCTTTTGGCTTGTCCAGTCGGTGAGGTAACTGTTTAGGTACCTTAAAACCCCTTGAAATACCGCAAAGAAGATTACCGCAAACGGGATTGCAAGTGCAAGTGTTGAGGCGGAAATAGTGAATGCACGGTGAAACAACTCAAACACAAGATCTTTTTGCCCGACGACGTAGTCCATATAAGGTTTTAGTGCAAACGCCACAACCCCGTCCAATGCTCCGACGGGGATTGCCACCAAAAATCCTAAAATTACACGCCCCAAAACGGGTTTTATGAACGGAAATATCCGCCCGAGCAACCAAGAATATTTAAACGAGTTTTGAGCCGTTGTTTGTGCAAGTTTCATTATATCCCTCTCTTAATAACTTCCAATCAATATAATTATTTTACCTTAAAAATCTGCTCTGTCCATATATCAGCCCCGATTTGCAAACATTTGTTTAACAAAAGTTATCGCTTCTTCTCTTGAGTTTAATTCTCCGTTAAGCTGTGCGTCGTACATTTTGTTTAATATTTTCCCGACTAGCGAACCTTGTTTTATGTTCAGAATTTCCATAACCTCTTTCCCGTTGAGGAGTTTTTTCGGTGGTGCAATTTTATCAAGTTCTTTAAAATAGAAGGCTTGTAAAATGTCGAGATTTTTAAGGTTTTGTTCGACTATTTCGGTTGTGATAGCCTCCCCTCGAGCTGACAGCCTGTCCGCTTTGGCTAAAATTATGTTGTCGATTACGTTATCTCCGAGTTTTCTGCAATATTTGAGCATGGCTTTTTCGTTTACCCCTTCTTCTCTCATAAGGCAGGACGGGTAAATATGATTTTTTATCATTGTCGAAATGTAGTCAATTTGCTTGTTTGAAGCGGATAAACTTTTTAAAATAGGTTTGACGATTTTGGCACCGACGTCGTCGTGCTTGATAAATCGATGACGCCCCGTATCTTCTTCGATTGTCCAGGTGGAAAACTTACCTATATCGTGCAAAAATCCTGCAAGTTTTATGTGTGCAAGCCTGGAAAACCCGCCAAAATCACATTTTTGAAGGTGTTCTCTGACGTTTGAGGGCGAGATTTCGTAGAGTTTTTGGATTTGGTTAACGACTTCTATGCTGTGATTGAGCAGGTCGAGGTGGTGGTGCGAATTTGGCGGAACCTGTTTTAATTCAAGCACTATCGGAAAAATCTTTTCAAGCAACCAAGTTTTATTCATGTTAATGAGAGCTTTTGCGGAATATTTTCCTTCAAAGAGTTTCATTATTTCATACAAAACCCTTTCTCTTGCGGGCTTTTCTATTAAGTCGGAGTATTTACAAACCGCATTTATGACTTCGGGCGATATTTCAAAACCCAAAGACGCCTGAAAACGGTAAACCCGCAAAAGCCTCAGTGGGTCGTCTTTAAAGTTCATTTCTTCTATGTAGTTTATTACCCCCGTTTGAAGGTCGGCGACGCCTCCAAAGAGGTCTATGACTTCGCCCGTGTTGATGTTAACCGCTATTGCGTTAATGGTTAAGTCCCGTCTCATCAAATCTCGGGTGAGCGAATTTTCAATCGGGTTTGTGACGTCTATCATGTCGGGATTGTGCTTGTTTTCGCTATCTTTCAGTACAACCCTGTAAATTTTGTTTTCTTCGTCAAGCGGGACGTATGCCGAATTAAACATTTTGTGCAATTCCAGTGCAAAGTCCCTCGCCTCAATTCCTTCGACGATTAAGTCTCTGTCGTGAAACTCTTTTCCCGTAATGCAGTCCCGAACCGTTCCGCCGACAATGTAAATTTTTTTGTCGGGGAATTTTTCGGCAATTTTTGCCAAAATTTCGTCGTTTTTAATTTTGTTTAAAACTGTTGTATTCATAGATTATATTTCCCAATGCAACGGTAACCGCAGTGTCCGCTTTCAAAATCAGGTCTCCGAGCGTCAACATTTTAACATCGTTTTGCTTAAAAAAGTCAAATTCTCTCTCAGAAAATCCGCCCTCAGGACCTATTATTACAAGGATGTTTGTTTGTTTAAAAAAGTCTTTACCCTCTTTTGATATATATTCCCGAAAGGTTGCCACGGAAAGCCGTTCGCAAAACGCAATAACGTGGTCGAAACCACCCTCGAGGAGAATTTTTTCTAATGTCGTAACCTCAAAACAGGTCGGGATATTTGCTCTTTCACACTGTTTTGATGCCTCAAACATTATTTTTTGCCACTTTGCTACTTTTTTCTCGGCAACGGCACGGTTAACGGCACAATTATCGGTAATTACGGGATACACTCCGCAAACCCCGAGTTCGGTTGCTTTTTCGATTAATGTCGACTGTGCCTCGCTCCTCAGTGGCGATTGTGCAAGATAGAGGTTAAAATCCAATTTTCTTTGGGATTTGTAGGATTTTAGAACACTTGAAACTACGGTTTTTGGCGTGATTTCGGTGATTTCCGTTTCGTATCGGATTTCGTTTTCGTCAATCAACAATAGCTTTTCGCCGACTTTTGCACGCAAAGACCGTGCAACATGCCTGTACGTTTCAATATCGTCTATGGTTGCACAATCTTTATGTATATTTTCGGATTTTATGAAAAAATGCGGCATAATCCAAAATCCCCGTTTTAAATTTCCCGACGACCTTCGATAGCCCTTGCAAGCGTGATTTCGTCGGCGTATTCAAGGTCTGCCCCGACGGGAAGTCCAAAGGCAATTCGGGAAATTGTTATCCCGAAAGGTTTAATGAGCTTGCTCAAATAAAGGCTGGTTGCCTCTCCTTCGACCGAAGGTGTCAGGGCAAGGATAACTTCCTTGACGTTTTCGTCGGTGAGCCTGTTCAAAAGTTCCTTAATCCTGATGTCGTCCGCACCAATGCCGTCCATGGGTGAAATAAGCCCCTGCAAGACGTGGTAAAGTCCTTGGTATTCGTTTGTTTTTTCGATTGCGATAAGGTCTTTGGTTTCCGCAACGACACATATTGTTGAGCGGTCACGTCTTGTGGATTGGCAAATTTCGCAAGGAGAAGTTGATGAGAGGTTGAAACAAATCTCGCAAGTTCTCGTTTGCTCTTTTGCGTCAACGATACTCTGAGCAAATTTTTGCACCTCGGCGTTAGGCATCCTTAGAAGATAAAACGCCATTCTTTGTGCAGATTTTGGTCCGATTGACGGAAATTTTTGAAACTGCTCTATTAATGTTGCGATAGCTTTCGGGTAAATCATTAAAACAATCCCGGAATATTCAAGCCACCCGTTGCGGATTTCATTCTTGAGTTCATTTCGTTGGCAGCTTTTTCTTCAGCTTGATTGATTGCCGTCGTGATTAAATCTTCAAGCATTTCAATGGTGTCTGAGTCAACCGATAAAGGGTTTTCAGGGTTGATTGCTTCGGCTTTCAATTTGATTGACTTAAATTTACCTTGTCCGTCGCAGGAAACTACAACCGCTCCGTTTCCGGCTTCTCCCGTAAGTAACATGTTTGCAAGCTCTTCTTGTGTAGATTTCAATTTTGCCTGAATGTTTTGTGCCTGTTTCATAATTTGCATTATGTTCATATCATTTCTCTCCTAATCTGATTTTGAAAACATCGGGAACGTAAATTTTCCATGTTTTCGGATACACATTCGCTGATTTTTATTATACAATAAAAATATGCAGAACAAAACATATGTTTCACAATCTTTAAAAAACGGGCGACTTATGCGGTGGACGTTTATGCCGCTGAAGGTCTATATTGCTCCGATGAAGTTCTATTCAAAGCAGGGGCAGGATTACAGGTACAATTCAATGGTCAGAAAGGCACTTGACGAGTGGCAGAGAGCAACGAAGGGGCGAGTATCGTTTACCGTTGTTAACACTCTTTTGGAGTCAAATGTTAATATTGACTGGAAAAGGGTGGAGCGACAGGCTTTGGGGCATTGTTATTTCAGTTTTGACGCAAACAATCGGCTTTACGGGGCGGAAGTTGCAATCGGGCTTACGGACGGCTTAATCCATGCCGATTACGGGGACGAGAGCGAAGTTTACCATACGATATTGCACGAAATCGGGCATGCCATAGGGTTAGGTCATAGCCCTTACAAAACCGATATTATGTACACTCCGCACCAAAAGGGGATACATTCCGTCTCAAAAGGAGATATTGAGACCGTAAACTGGCTTTATAAATTCCCGCAGGGGGCAACGCCCGAGGAAATTGCTTCTCGCTACGGTGTCGGCGGAAGTGATATAGATAAGGTTATTGAAAGTATCGTAAAAAAGAATGCACCGAGCGGATTTGAGCAGGTTAAAAAGTCCATAAAAGTTCAAAAACGGGATTTGCTTGAAGAAAACGAGCGTATCGGGCTTTTGCACAGGTATCATATGTCTTTGCAAAATATCTCGCTTTCTCCGACAGCGGAGAAGTTTTTCAAAGAAAACGCCTCTCGGAAAAATAAGGACAAAGAGTAGATGCGGGTTGTTCTTCTAGGAAAAGGCGAAATGCTCGCAAACCTTATCCTCGGGGTTGAAGAGGCAAAGGGGGAAATTGTAGGTGTTTTTCGGGGCGAAAATTTAAATATGAGCCGATTTCGTCTGTGGTTGCACGATAATTTTTCAAACGCTCCGGAAGTTCAGCTCATAAAAGAGAAAAACTTGTTTGATATTCACCTGAAAAGTGCAAATTCCGACGAGTTTAAGAAACTTTTGTTAAAACTTAACCCCGATATAATAATCGTTGGGACTTGGGGCGAGAAGTTGAAGAAAGAGATTTTTTCTCATCCTCGGTTTGGAACGGTGAACGTTCACCCTTCAGTTCTTCCAAAATACAGAGGTCCAAACCCTTATTTACAGGCTATTTGGCATAGAGAGGAGTTTTCGGGGGCGACATTTCATTTTATGGATGAAAACTTTGACTCGGGGGCAATTCTTATGCAGGAAATTTTGCCCGTGCAAGCCGGCGATACGGGGCTTGAATTAAGGCGGAAAATATGTGCAAGGGTAAGAGAAGGCATTAGCGTGCTTTTGCCCCACATTGAATGCGGGACGGTAATCCCAAGAAAGCAAAACGAAGGGGGTGTGTCATATTTCCCCGAAGTTACTCAAGAAAGCATGACGCTCGACTTTTCAAAAGAAACTGCCGAAGAAATTTTGGCACATGTAAGAGCCTTCCACCCGTTTCGCCCTACTTATATTCAGGACGGTAATCTCTTTTGGATTGTTAACCCTTACAACGTAACGGTTGTGGAGGAAGAGGCAGAACCTCACAAAATAATTGCTCGTGATATTTTTAAAAGAACTCTTAAAATTTCCGCAAAAGACGGCAAAATTCTTATTTTCAAAAAATTAAAACCGTACACTTGGTTTTCAAAATTCCGTCGATAATACGGCTTAAAAAGAGTAATGTATCTTCTCTTTTTGGATGTCAGATTGTATTTGACATTATGCAGAGGATACACGTCAATGAAAAATAAATCGATTTTGTTTGCAATCTGTTTTACGCTCTTGTTTCAGTTTACTTTAAAGGCTTCGTGCGAAGAATTTCCGACCACGAGCGGCACCAAATACCCCGATTATTCAACAATGTTTCTCGGCGAGGACAGGCTGGAGGGGGTGAACAGAAAAATTTTCAGATTTAACGGAGCGTTGAACAAGGTTATCGTAAAGCCCGTCCATATCCTTTGGGCGTCGGTTATGCCCAAATACGGCATGGACAGATTAAAAGGCGTCTATAACAACATTGAATACCCAAAACGGCTCGTAAGTTCTCTTATTCAGAAAGATTTTAAGGCGTCGGGGCGTGAAACCGTTCGGTTTTTGACAAATTCCACAATCGGGCTTGGCGGGATGTTTGATCC
>CAMAML010000014.1 GCA_945836835.1 uncultured cyanobacterium
AAGTTTCAGCGTATAGTTTGCACCTGCGGGGATTGAGATATGCTCACCCTTCGCCCATATCGCCGTAATCGGAGAGATTAAAAGGTTTCCCGTATATCCGATCGAGCCGACAACCGTCGGTATCGGCGAAAGAACCGCCCCAAACGGGTTATTTGAAAGCCTCGACGAAACTTTTTTCGACTTAAGGTAAAAGTTTTCACCCTTTGCAATCTGTTTGCCTACCCCTTTCCAATAACCTCGCTTGCCTTTTATGTTGTTAAAATAGACCTTTTTACCGTTCGCCTTTATGACTTTTGCCTCAATCGGGTGAGTATGCCCCTGACAAACAAGAGTGTCCGCATTAATCTTCAACAACCCGCCGTTTCCCGTCATTTGCGGTTGGTGCGAGGTTTCGATTTCTGCCTTAAAGGTCGTCCCGACAGGGAATGTTACGTACCGTTTTGTGACAAGTGCGGTCGTCGAAAACGTCATCCTTGCCCCCGCCGTATTGTAATCGGAAACTTTGGTATGTGAGCGAACCTTAAACTTTGTCCCCTTTTTAACCCTGACTTCGGTGAACTTATCCCCGCCAAACGAGCTGTCCATTGTTTTTACGACCCCGCCTTTTGTTTTTGAAAAATCGGTCGTAATCTCGGCGGTCGGGACATCAATTTTAGGATACGCAACGGGAACTGTTTTAGAAGAAGGCGTCGAGGCATGCCCCGTATTGGTGTCGTTTTTGAGCAGTGGGGGCAAGTCGTTCAGCACGTCGTTTTCAAGTTTTGAGGGATTATATTTTGTTCGGATTTCGTCATCAACGGACATATCAAGCTCAAATGCTCCCGCACATTGACCGAGCAACAACAAAACACTTAAACCTAATACAGCTTTCTTAAACCCCATAATCCCTTTGCATCCCCGTTAAAACGGGCGAACTAGGGTTAATCCCCCAATTTCGCCCGTATATAGTCTTACTTCAGTAGCTCGTTAATGGCTTTTGCGGCTTTTTTACCCGCCCCCATTGCGTTGATGGCATTCGACGTTCCGACCGGAGCGACATCACCGCCTGCGTAAATCGTCGGAATTGAGGTTTCTCGGGTTTCCGCATCAACCGTGATGTATCCCTTCGGGTCTGTGATAAAGTCTAAACCTTCCGCAACAGCAGATCTTTGGATAATCGGGTTAGGTCCCGTTCCCAATGCAACGATTACGGTATCAAGCTCGATTGTTTCAAATTTACCCGTTGCAACGGGTTTTCTTCTACCGCTTTCGTCAGGCTCGCCAAGTTCCATGACTTCAAGCTCAACCCCCTTAACATAGCCTTCTTCGCCCAAAATTTCTTTTGGGGCGTACAAGAATTTGAACAGTATCCCTTCTTCCTTTGCGTGGCGAATTTCTTCAAGCCTTGCGGGAAGCTCTTTTTCCGTTCTTCTGTATATGATATAGACTTCTTCAAATCCGACTCTGACGGCTGTTCTTGCGGCGTCCATTGCAACGTTACCGCCCCCAAAGACCGCAACTTTTTTGCCTACCCTAAGCGGTGTTGGGCTACCTTCCTGCCCCGCCTGCATAAGGTTAACCCTCGTCAAAAATTCGTTTGCGGAAAATACTCCGTTAAGGTTTTCCCCTTTTACGTTGAGCATTTTCGGCAACCCTGCCCCCGAGCAGATGAATATGGCGTCAAATCCGTCATCTTTAAGCTGCTTTAGGGTGATAGATTTTCCGACAATAACGTTAGTATGGAATTTTACGCCCATTGTTTTGAGGTTAGTAATTTCTCGGTCCAAAACAACACGAGGAAGTCTGAACGGTGGAATTCCGTATCTTAATACCCCGCCTAATTTGTGTAAAGCCTCAAAGACCACGACTTCGTGTCCCGCTTTTCTTAAATCAGCAGCCGCGGTAATCCCCGCACAACCTGAGCCGACAACCGCAACTTTTTTGCCCGAAGGTTTTATCTCCGGGATTTCGGCTTTCGTGTTGTCACCGACGTACCTTTCCAAAGCTCCGATAGAGACGGGCTCCCCTTTAATCCCGAGGATACAGTTTCCTTCGCACTGCCTTTCCTGCGGGCAAACCCTTCCGCAAACCGAAGGGAGCATGCTCGTTTCGCGAATTATATCGCCCGCTTTTTGTAAATCACCTTCTTTTACCGCTTTGATAAAATCGGGAATTTTAATATTTACGGGACACCCCTGTACACAACGAGGATTTTTGCAGTTCAAGCACCTTGACGCCTCCAACTTTGCCTGCTCGGGAGTTAAGTTACTCTCAACGGGGTCAAAATTGTGTCGTCTTTCAAATTTATCCTGTTCCACTACTCTCTGACGTTCTGTTGCCATTATTCTAAGCCCTTTCCTAAATAAATATTACACTTCTGCTTATATGATAAATTAAACAGAAGAGAGTTTCAACAGTTTTACAATACTAAATATTTAAACCTTGTGAAAATTCTATGCAAATTTACTGATTTCTTCAAAATAATGTGTAAGTGCAAGGTAGCCTTTGTAAACTTCGTTGCCGATTGTAACGTAACAGCTTGCATCGATAAACTTCAATTCTTTTGCACGAATTTCCATAATCTTGTCGGCATCTTCTCTCAACAGGAAATTAGAGGAGGAAGACCATTTTTGCAGGAGGTCAAGCTCTTCGTACATTTGCTTTGCGGTTGTATATTCAAGGGTGTTAAAGTCGTATTTTGCAAGCAAATCCTTTTCGGGCTGAGTAATTCTGCTCTGCACCGCCTGAAACTTGAAAACTCTTTTTATAACCGTGTAATTATCCGCCAACCTTTTGTGAGAAAGCGGAATTTCGTTTTTCGCAAGCAAAGCGGCATGTGACTTTGACGTAAAAGGTTCCGTCATACACGATAAAGCACTCTTAGAAGTGATGTCAAATTCCGACTTTTTTTCCAATAAATTTTCAATCACAATATTTTCTCCGTCCTATTTTTCTTAATGGTATTACAAGCAAAGTTTTTTGTCATGTAAGTCATGCAAATTTTTAACAAAAGTTAAAAGATGAAACGAACAAAAATTCAAAATAAAAAAGAGGTCTATAAAAGACCTCTTTTTTGCATTTGATAAACTTACCACTTAATCAGTAAGGCACCCGGATTACCTTTTTTCGCCGGAATATTTTCGTAATCGGCTTTGCAAGAGTCCGGAATATCTTCAGGTTTTACACTGTATGTTGACAGTGCCTGTCCTTCAAAGTAGTAAACTCTTTGCCCTGCCCAGCATTTGTGCGTGACACCGCCGCCTTGTCCGCCGATACCTTTTTGCATAAAGATATTTGTAGCATCCGAGCCGTCATTATTATCAACAATAAGGTTCATAATTTTTGACGCCAATCCGACAGCTTTTGCCTGTGTCCCTGTTTGCCCGTAGTATTCTTTTGTTAACTCCCCATTCGCATGTTTTGCACTGTCATAAGCAGGTAAGAAGGTGTCAATCGGGGATTGCAAATTACCTGCACCGCCTTTTCCGCCGTTTGCGGTGATAATACTGCCGTTTAAGCCAAATTTGGTTGCATTACCTTCACCGCCGGGCCCGCCCGAATCTAAGTCTGCGGCTGCACCGCCCTGCCCAAGAGATATAGTGGTATCAACCCCTTTGAGAGATCTTACGATAGCAGTTTTAAGTTCGCCCGGTTCACCTGCAGCACCATAGGTCATATAATTATTATCATATGTATATTTCCAGCGGTATGCACCGTTATGCTCAACGTTTGTATCACTGCCTAAATGCTTTAGACAATAACCATTCCATCCGAGACCACAAGGAGTTCCCGGAACCCCTGTAGAACAAGAAGCGTTAATTGCAGTGTTAGTAACAGGAAGAACTACGTCGGAATGTCCGTCATCCTCCGTACATAGGCCTCTGGAAGCCCCTGCTCCGCCTGCACTTGCACTCACGGCAACTGCACTTACGCTAAATCCGGTAGTGTTTCTTATTGTGTAAGAGGCGGATGAAGCAGGATTAGCATCCGTACATTCATGTAAGTTAACCCCATTACCAGCACTGTCAACACAATGTGCAAACCCCTGCTCTGCTACTCTGGATGAATTGAAACATCCATCATGAGAGGAATCTAGCGTAGGAAGGTCAAAGCTGGCCCCTTTAGACCTTGAAGCATCGTACGCATTTGAAACGCCACTACCAATCAACCCCAAACCTCCGGGAATCGATTGGGAAACGCATGCAATCCCACTCCCACCGGGTAATCCTCTCTCAAATTTATGATTATACGTATACCAGTAAATCATTCTATCATTTCCATACTCGTCTTTTACACATTCCAACTTCTGAGTATATTCCGTCTGCAAACAAGGAGGTTCTCCTGAAGAAGACGTGGTTTCGCAAACGGTTCCATTTGTACACGCAGAACATGTATTTGTGATGTTATCAACAGTTACAGTACTTGCAGGAACCTCTATAGGAATATTTACATATTTGGAGCAATCAACCTCATAATCCCTAGTCCTAGTACATTTAATATCGCACTCTTCTTCAAAAACTCCGGTTCCAACCTCAACACAATCAGGAGTTGAGTTCTTTACAGATTTTTTAAAAGGTCCTCCGGTTATTCTTGTTCCCGTACTTTGGTCGCCGTAAGACGGTGAAGCTGTTTCACCGATTGTACCATTAACACTTTCATAAGTGTAGTAATACTCATCATGATAACCATATGTACATTCTTCTTTCGTTAACTCTTTTTGCTTGCAATTATATTTATCCCAAGCAATGCAATCACTTTCGGTACACGTTTTGGGTTCACCGTCAATTACCCAATTATCTTTATAATATCCGGGAACAGTCCCCGTAGAGGTATTCGAACATGGTGAACCGGTCTTATTACCGTCTTCATCTTTACAATAACAGGAGGTTGAATCACCGCTTGCGCGCTGTACACATATTTCTTCTTCTACAACTTCTCTAGCCTCACAATCACTGTTTAAGGTTGCCTTTACGTAACCGATATCTCCACCGGCACCCGAGCCCCCACCTCTGGCATAGCCATATAAAGACCCTTTGTATGAATTAAACTCTGACAGTGCAATACCGTGCTGTTTTAAATCTTCTTCGGTCAAGTTAAACGGACCGAGTTTCTGTTCGGCAGAAATGCCACTGGTATAAGCACCGCCTTTATAACCTGCGTCCCCGCCGCCACCGCCGCCGCCGATTGCGGAAATCTGAAAATAAGGTGCTTTATCGGGAACAACAAACTTACATTCATCAACATTTCTGTCCAAAACCTTTTTCAGAACATATTTTCCCGTCCAACGGGTCTCGTGTAATGTAACTCCATCGTCATTATAAGAACATAAATACGCACCGTGGGCTACCACTTGCGGTAACTTAAAATGTTTTTTCGTTACAATAGGCACTGACGCCGCAACCATCAATGATCCGACCAAGAAACACATAACTACTTCAACCAGTGAAATGCACGATTAGAAAACTTTACAACCCATATTCGTATATCCTTTCAATTTTACCATAAAATTATAGCAGCTCCTGCAGTTCCCGCAGTGTTTGCGGCTCCGCCCTGTCCCGGGTGAACCGTACTTATCGGGGATGTATATTTCATACTTTCAATATACCGTTCAAGATTTGACTTTGATTCTGACGCAGGCGAAGCCTCATTGACATCAACATCCATCGTTATCTCTAACGTATACAACGAAGGCGTCCAAATATCGTTTACTTTAGGCTCCCAATGGGCTTGATAAACAGGATTTGTCGCATCACTGTAATCACTGAAAAGACTGATGTCATGATATAACCAAACGTTTTGCGTCCCTTCCTTCTTCTTTGTATAAAGACTATTAACTATATAACGAGGATTGTTTTTGATAAGAGTCCCCGAGGAGTCATATGCTTTATAAGTTAAGTCAACCGTTTTGTAGTTATCTTTTGTACGGCAAAAACTTACCCGAACCTTTCCGTCAACAATTTCACATCTCGGAGAAGTTTTGCAATCATAATATGAGTCGGTTGCGTACTCGGTGACGACACAACTGAGGATATCATCAACCGTAGTATTGTCGAGGCTCGATTTTGATTTACCTCCGTTTGCAGTAAGAAGTGTCGATTCCCCGGATTTTATCAATGTCGGTTCACCGTTATTGTTCACCGCACCGCCCCTACCCGGCTCAATCATGTATGATTTGCTTATTGAGGTATAGAACGAGCTTACAAAACCGCCTTCCCCGCCACCGACACTCGTGCCGCCGCCCGCTCCGCCGCCGACCGCATCCATAATTATGTATTTTGCATAAAACGGTGGTTGAAATTTACACCGGGTAGACGTACCACCGCTTTCAACGGCGGTTTTCTCTCCCGAACCGAGATTTCCCGTAAAAGATTGCTGATATAGGGTTCCGTTCTTATAATAACATTCGAAACGACCATGGGCTTCCGACGAAACCTTTTTCTTGGCTTTTTGCGGAATGACATTTGCCATTACGGCTACAAATATAGCAACAATCAGCATGACGATACATGCTTCCAATAAAGAAAATCCGTTGAGTATTTTTTTTCTTGTTACCATAATATTACCACCGCTCCGTCTTGTCCCGCCGTCGCCTCACACTTCATATTTGAGCCCGAACCGACCGGAGCGGGTGCATCTGTATCATCTGTATCCGTTCCGCATTTTGCGGTCGCAGAGGCAGGCATCGGGCAATTATGTATTGTATATGAAGAAAGTGTCTTTGCACACGATATTTGCATATAGTTAAAATTAAAGGTGCAAGAAGAATAATCATTTGGTGACTCCGTACTAAAACTTGCACTTTCCAACGACGGATTATATGTCACAACAAAATGAGCACAATCAACCCCCGTACATGTTGCATCTGTAGAATCGCTCGTATCGCCGACCGTACAGTTAAATACCATACTTGATCCGGTTGAACTTACCCAATGGCAATAACCGCCACGCCGTTCGGTTACACTCGATGCCGTAGTGGACGAACAATTATTCTCATACCCGTATTGACCATAAAACGGTGTACTCAAGTAATCCTCCGTAATATTAATCCACTGCGAACCTAAACGTCTTGAGTTTTCACCCAACCCTGTATAACTAATCCACTCATACCAAACTTGTCCCGAGGTATCTGCGACCCCTTGGGTTTCACCGCGCCCCGAATTGCCCGGATTATAGGTAATTTGGCTCCGCATGAACGGAGAATCAGCAACATTTTCGCCGATTTCCTTAAAATTCGATTCTTTAGCCTTTACCGAGGCATAATCGGAAAGTCCCATATCACCCGGATTTGACCCCAATCTCATTTGGGATACCTTACCGATTACGGAGCCGTTTCCGCCCGCACCGCCTTTTGCAAGCAACGCAACCAGTCTTTCCGTCGTAGAGCCGGAAGTTCTCACAAATTTTACATAGGTATCACCGCCGGCACCACCTGATGCATTTTCCGCACTCAAAATATCACTCGAAACAGCACCGCCTCTTCCCGGGATAATTTCAAGCGTAGTACCCGACTCCATTTGAGGAACAAATAAAGACTCGATACGCCCGACAGCACCGCCCAGCCTGTAATTTAGGACTTGCTGAGAGGAGGTTTTCATCACATCAAAGGAACCTCTATCCCCCCACGGCTTATGTTCCCTTGACATCAAATACCGAACCCAATCAGGCCAGTTTGAAGGGCTTGATATATACAAGTACGAAGTAGCACTGTTTGTAACAGCGGCAGGCGTTGACGAATTGGCACTGTCAATTCTTGCACCGCCTCCGCCTGCTCCGACGGCGTATATCATAAAGTAAACGGGGTTCTTCGGCGGATCGAATTTACAGACCTTATTGCCGTCGGCGTCCACTTCATCGTCCTTAACTTCGTGAACGACGTTACTCCCGCTTTCTTCGGCATAATAACTTTTCAGCTTGTTCCCTTCCCAATAGCACTCAAAACGCCCGTGCGGTTTTCGGGTTTCTTCAACCCTGAAGACCTTCTTGGTAATTGTCGGCAACGACAGCATTACTATCGCCAAAATCCCCAAGACAATGAGCATTTCCGCTAATGTGTACGCATAAAAACCTATTTGTTTATAATTATTACTTTTCAACTTTCCGATTCTCGCCAACCCATGGATTAACTGTATCTCTTAATATACCCCATTATAACATATGTGTCATGAACTTTCAACTAATTTAACGTATCTTTACGTTTTATTAACATAATCCGAGAACCGTTTTGTTTTGACCCTGTACCCGCAACCTTCATGCAGTTTTGCTGGATAAAAAATCTTCTTTGCGGGATAGTTTTTGCACATTCTCAATCTGTGCTTGTAATCAGAGCATAAACCGTCTTTTGTAACGAGTTTGCACGCAAAAATTAAGTTACCCTCTTCATCCCTGCCTTTGATATAAAACCTTCTGTATGCAGGAAAAATAAACTGCATTATTTTAAACTCTTTTTCCGTGTAAGTGTCTACGCTGTACATATAGTTACAGCATTTCCCGCATCTTTTGCACGCCCCTTCGACTTCGTAGGTAACACGTTCGGGTACAAAATATGATAAAAATTCAAACCATGCACTTTTTATTTTGTCTAACATATTTACACTTAATCACTATCAAAACATTCAACTCTTTGGGACGGTTACGGGGGTGTCGTCGAGGTTCAGGTCGATGTATTTAAAAATATTCGACACTATCCCGGGTGCAAAATAGTATGAATTGTTCGTCGGGGTTATTTTCAGCAAGCTCTTATTCAACCCGTAATAGGCAACCGTTGCCAAAAACTCCTTGCCCGCAGCACGAAACAGTATATATCCCGTCTTTGTCTGCATTTCTTTTATCTCAAAACGGTTTGCCGTAATACTTTCAAGCGTCAAGTAAAAAAGTTTTTCGCCCGAAATGTTGTAAGTCTTGGTGCAGTCCGCAAACGAAATATTTTGAGGTGTCGTCAACTGCTCGGTCGGTAACTCTGCCATAACCGCACCGCCGACACAACCGACAAGCATTAGTGAAAATATCAATTTGGCTATTTTTCCCATGAACAACTTACCCCCATATCAACTTTTAGCGGAACGCTCAACGGCTGGTCAAGCGCCATCGACTTTTTGACAATTTCCTTAACCCGCTCAAGCTCATCATCCCGAACCTCCACAACTATTTCGTCGTGGACTTGAAGTATAATTTTTGATTTTAACCCCTGCTCCTTAAACTGTTTGTAGCAGGCAATCATAGCCAATTTCATCAAATCCGCCGCCGTACCCTGCAAAGGATGGTTTATAGCCGCACGCTTGGCAAACTCTCGTATCGCAAAATTTGAACTCTCTATCTCAGTTCTGAGGTTTCTTTTCCTGCCCATAGCCGTTTCTACCCATCCGTTTTCAAGCACGGCTTGAACGGCGGAGTCCATATAGTTTTTTATGCTCGGGTATACTTCAAAATATTTTTCGATAAATTCGCCCGCCTCTTTCGGGGTAATCCCGAGCGACTTTGCAAGCCCGTTTTTGCCTTGTCCGTAAATTATCCCGAAATTAACGGTTTTTGCCTTCCTTCGCATCGCAGACGTTACTTTGTCCATAGGGACGCCAAAAACTTTTGATGCAACCCGTGCGTGAATATCGTCGTCCTCAATGAATGCCTGACGTAAATGTTCGTCCTGCGAATAGTGTGCCATTAACCTTAATTCTATCTGAGAATAATCAGCCGAAAGGATTTTGGAGTTTTGAACGTCCTCTGCGACAAACGCTTTTCTTAACAATCTTCCGATAGGGGTTCTGACGGGTATGTTTTGTAAATTCGGGTTTGAGGATGACAGGCGTCCCGTCGTTGTTGCGGTCTGGTTAAACGTCGTGTGTATCCGTCCGTCTTTTGGTGAAATCAACCCCGCAAGTGCTTCCGTATAAGTGTTTTTGAGCTTTGAAAGCTGTCTGTACTTCAAAATCAGCCGAACAATAGGGTATTCGGGGGCAAGCTCTTCTAGCACGTCCGAACTTGTGGATTTTTTTGACATCTTAACTTTCAAAACATCCGTCAGGTAATCTTTTACCTGCTTCGGGGAATTTGGGTTGAGCTGAAATTTTGCAAGCTGAAATATTCTATTGTCGATATATTTCAGATGGTTCTGCATCATATCGGTCAGGCGTTTGAGCTGCGAAACGTCAACGGAAACCCCGTTAAACTCCATATCCGCAAGCACTTCCGACAACGGTAACTCAATATCGTTGAGGATTTTAAGCTCCCGTTCACTCAAATGCTCTTCCCTGTATTTTTTCAGCCTTTTTATAACTTCAAGCTCGTCCCCGATGTATTTTAGAACATCTTCAAGCGTCAGCACCGAAAAACTTAGTTTTCCCGCTTTAATCTTGTCCGTTTCGGGGAATGAATAAAGAACGTATTGAAAAACTTCCATCGCCTGAATATCCAGGTCGTGTTTCCGCCCCGACTCGGCGACGTAACTTGCAAGTTTTACGTCAAAATCCACTCCTCGCAAAGTTATCCCGCGACATCTTAAAATATTGTATAAATTTTTGCAGTCAAAACAGATTTTTTTCAAACTCTCGTTTTCGATATATGGTTTAAGTTTTTCAAGCACAACACTTTCTTCAAGGTGTTCTTCAAGCTCTTCCTGCTTAAACGGAACATAAAAAGAACTAAGCACTTCTTCCTCAAAAACTCCGAAAGAAAGCCCGACAATTTCGTTTTCAACGGCGTTTTTGTAATCGTATTTTATGTCAAAAATAATCTCTTTGGATTTGGTTAACTTTTCCGACAATTCGCCTAAATCCGCCTCGCTCAAGACGGCGAGTGCAGGTTTTGAAGGTGTTGCGGTGCTTACAAATTGCGGTGCCTTTGGCGTATCGGACGGTTCGTTTGACTGTAAAGCTGCAAAAAGCCCGAGTTGAACTCCCCCGCCGTTTGCCGTGTTAATCGCTTCCGACGTTATCTGTGCAACGTACTCCTGCGTCGGGTTAAACAGCGAAATAATACCGTTTATGTCCTTTATAAAAGTGTGAAACTGCATCTTTTTTAAGAAGGTCGTAACATGCTCGGGATTTGGCAAGCAAATTTTTGCGTCCTCAAGATTAAACTCCACGTCCAAGTCCCGAACAATGGTTGCAAGCATATAGCTTAACCTTGCATCTTCAACCCCGTTTTGAATTTTTTCACGAACGGATTTGCTCTCGATTTCGTCGGCATGCTCCAGCACTCCGTCAAGGTTATCAAATTGGGAAAGCAAAGTTTGAGCAGTCTTTGGACCTATCCCCTTAATCCCCGGAATGCAATCGGAAACATCCCCCCTCAACGCCTTATAATCAATAATTCTGTTAGGGTAAACACCTAATTTTTCAAAAACTTCATCCCACCCGAAAACCTTGTTAACGCCGTTTTGCGGGATAATTACGTTTACGCAACCTTCTTTATCTATAAGCTGAAACGAGTCCTGATCGCCCGTCAGGATATAGACCTTATGCCCCTCGTCGCACATCTTCTTTGAAATCGTCCCGATGACGTCGTCCGCCTCAACCCCGACTTTCGTAAACACGGGGATGTTAAACGCCTCCAGTGCCTCTTTAATAATCGAAAGCTGTGGTCGCATATCGTCAGGCATGGCTGCTCGGTTACTCTTGTATTTGTCGTATTTTTCGACCCTAAAGGTTTGGTGGCTTACGTCAAAAGCTACCGCAACCGAGCCTATGTCGAATTTCTTTGTCCTAATCATCTCGAAAAGAACTTTCAAAAAACCGTAAACAGCCCACGTCGGCTGTCCCTCGGAGGTTCTCATGCCCGTTCGCTCAAGTGCGTAAAACTCTCTGAATAGTAATGCGTGTCCGTCAATTAGTAATAAACTTTTTCCCATATAATGATTTTTACATAAAAACGTCGGTTAAGCAAACAGATTAATGTAAATTTTTTACGTTTGTTTTAAAATATTTTTGTAAAAAAATGTATCAAAATTCATTTTCGTAATAGCAAAAAAATTTTATTACAAGTTTTCTATTGCGAGGAAAAGAGATAACCAAGACCATGACACCAAAAGCACCATTATTGGAAAGAATATGTGCCTCACTGGGGAAAAATAATAAAGCGACTTATCCCGTTATGGCAATCGCCATTGTCAAAGGGATTTGCCGTCCGACCTTCACGATGATGGACAAAAAAGAAAAGCCCGAAACAAAAAAATATACCGCCCTAAGAGAAGGCTTAACCGAATTAATCGCAATACCGACCTATTTTGCGTGTGGTGAACTTTCCGCTTGGGGGGCAAAAAAACTCATAAAAGATAAAGCCTTAGCCGAAAAAGCCTCAAAAAACCTTATGTTCCTCGGGGTCTGCGTTGCGGCTCTCTTTGCTATCCCCGCTATTTGCTCCCTTACGATTAACCCTATCGTAAAGAAATTTTTGAAAAACAAACAAAAAGAAGATGCGGATGCTAAAAAACTTCAGCTAAATTCATACGCATCGCCCCTTCAAAATCCGACAAACCCCGTCAAACAAAACTTTGGGACGGCGAAACTTCCTATTAACTATTCGACCTTCAAATTCCCTCAAGGCATGAAAGTAGGTGGCGTATGATTAACGGCATAACATCCTTTTTAACCTCGAATACCCTCTCGACTATCGCCCAAAGCACCAGCTCTTCGGTTACAATCGAAACAACCATGAAAGCTATCGGGCGTCCCGGGTTCATCTTGATTGATAACAATATTTCGCCCGATACGAAAAAATACGCCGCAACAAAAGAGTTCCTATATCAGGCAACTTGCCTTTTGGTCTATGCGGCACTTGTCGTTCCTGTTTTTAAGCATGGAGCTTTCAAACTCGGCAAGAAATTGCTG
>CAMAML010000015.1 GCA_945836835.1 uncultured cyanobacterium
ATCTTGTCGGTGGCTTGTGTAAGTTTATACTTAACTGTTCTGACTTGTTCTTTCCTCACCCTTTCTTGAATATTCGTGACTAATGTCGGCATGGTCACCGCCGCCACCACGCCGATAACGCCGAGGGTTATCAAGACTTCAGCTAAAGTAAATCCCCTTTTTACGAGGCGTGGAGAACTGCTCTGCGAGGCGTGGTAAAATTTATGCCCCTTTGGTAGCGTACAAGAGTGGACTCTGTCCACCCCTTCGTCTCCACACAAGAGTGGACTATGTCCACTGAAGGCATTAAGTTGTTTAATTTTTATGTTCATTTAAGAACCTCCTTTTCTGTTTCCGTTTCCTTCTTCCTGCTTTTAATATAATAATTTATATACTATATAAATCTATTATACTTATAATATCAGTACATAATAACAGTATACAGCATGTGGCGGGGTTTGTAAAGTCCCCCGCACTATTCTTTTTAGCCAAAACAAAACCCCCGACCTTTTAATGCTTTGAATGTCGGGAGTTTTGTTTTAGGGGTAAATGAATATGTATCCTTTACAAAAGTTAAAAATCGCTATCCTTAGAGAAGTTCAAGTTGTGGGTGACGTGTTCGTCCGCCAAATAATCTATCATGCTTTCTTTGTGCATTACTTGACTTAAGTCGTCGATACCCGTTTCCAGTGCTGAATAGCTTTCGGGTCTGAGTTTTGCAACATCGGTCTCCTTATTGAAGATTTTTCTTGCGTCAAATTCTGCCAATTTGCATAAGCCGTCGTTAATTGCTTGCAGGGTCGAGGCTATTTTTTCTCCGTTCGTAATCCGTGAGCCGTTATAAACCGAGGTTGTTAAGATTTTGTTGTTCAGTCCTTTGATAAAACAATCGCTGTTTCTATCGATATATCTAACCTTTACGGCACTCGGGTTGTGTCCCGGAAGAAAATATACGTCATACCCTTTTTCATGTGCTGCCAGGTATTCGGGGGCATATTCCAAATAGCCCGCTATTCTGTTACTGATGTCGCGTTGCACTTTGTTCATTCTTGAGGTATTTACGTGAATACTGCCGAATGCGAGAGGGGTGTTGTTTGATACTTGCATAAATATTATTCCTTTCATTGCTATTCCGTCGCATTGTGTTTTAAATCAGGTAAAAAATAATTTTGCCAAAATCCGATTTTAGGCTTTAATATCGTTACAAAACTTAGTTTTTTCGTGTCGGATTAGGTTGAAAATCTGAAGTGAACCAGATCGCCGTCCTGCACCACGTAATCTTTTCCTTCCAGTCTGGTTACCCCTTTTTCTTTGCAGGCGGTGTAGGTTTCGTATTTGACAAACTCTTCGTACGGGGTGATTTCCGCTCTGATGAACCCTTTTTCAAAGTCGGAGTGGATTACGCCTGCGGCTTGCGGAGCTTTTGTTCCCGCCTGAATTGTCCAGGCTCTGACCTCTTTTTCGCCCGCCGTGATGAAGGTTCTGAGGTTCAGAAGGCTGTATACGCTCTTAATCATCTTGTTAATTCCGCTGTCGTCAATTCCGAGTTCTTCCATATAGGCTGCGGCGTCCTCTCCGAGTTCGCAAATCTCTTCTTCGATTTTTGCACAGATAACGACCATTTCGGCTTTATGTGTGTTTGCGTATTCACCGACGGTTTTAGTGTAGTCGTTGCCGTCTTTAAGCTCGAGTTCGGAAACGTTTGCAGCATAAATAACGGGTTTTGTCATCATAAGGTTTAGCTGTTTAACAAACGGAAGTTCGTCTTCTTCAAAGTTTTCCTTAACGTTGATGAAAGTCCCTTCGTTAAGCAGTTCTTTGAGTTTTTCTAAAACTTTTGACTCGATTTTTGCGTCTTTGTCGCCCGCCTTAACCTGTTTTAAAATCCGAGCTTCCCGTTTTTCCACCGAGGCTAAATCCGCAAGTGCAAGTTCGGTGTTGATTGTGTTAATATCGTCGAGCGGGTTAACTTTGCCCGCAACGTGGATGGTGTTAGGGTCGTCAAAACATCTGACAACGTGGATAATGGCATCAACTTCACGGATATTGTGGAGGAATTGGTTGCCTAAGCCTTCTCCTTTACTTGCACCTTTTACAAGCCCCGCAATATCGACAAACTCGATTGCCGTCGGGATGATTTGGGTGGTTTTGCATAGTTTTGCAAGAATTTCCAGTCTTTCGTCGGGAACGTTCACGACGCCTACGTTCGGCTCAATCGTGCAAAACGGGTAATTTGCACTTTGTGCGTTTTTTGCACTCGTTAAGGCGTTAAATAATGTCGATTTTCCGACGTTTGGCAGTCCCACTATTCCTGTTCTCAGCATTTGTTTTTCCCTTTTTAATTCTCTACAATATGTCTCAATCGTACCCGAAAATATTTTATTTGTAAAGTGCGGAACATTATTTCTTCCAAATAAATTCTTTATGTAAAAATACGTTAATATTTTGCACTTGACGGACTTCCTTATGTTAAAATTTAAGAGGTCGGAGTCGATTAAGAAAACGGCTGCTCCGACCTCAATTATCTATCTTAAGGGGAGATTTTTGCAAGTGGTGCATGGCAGAGTAAGAGATAACAACAGGGCTGAGAACAAACGTAAAAAAAGGTTTGATAACATCATTACATGGCTTTATGCGTTTTTTATCCTGTTTGTTGCGGGGCTTGTTATTCACTTGTTTTTCATTCAAGTAATCGACTTAAAAAAATACAAGGTGCGGGCAAAGAAACAGCGTGCAAGTCAGAATTTTGCCGTTCGGGGAGATATTTACGACCGCTCCGGGATAAAACTTGCGACCGATGACGTCTTTTATAATATTTTTGCTCGCCGTGCCGACTATGACGAGGACGAATCGACGCCCGAAAATATCGCAAACAAACTTTCCCCGATTTTGGATATTCCGAAAGACGTTTTGTTGAAGAAATTAAACAGTTCACATCAGATTATTGCCGTCAAAAAAGACGTTGACAGAAACACGGCTCAAAAAGTTGCAAAACTTCACCTAAGGGCAATAAGTCTCGATAAAAAGAATACGAGAGTTTATCCGCAGGGAACCATGGCGGCGCACATTCTCGGGTATTACAATTTTGACGCCGATGTCGCAAACGGGATCGAGTATGCCGCAAAAGACAAACTTGAACACGTTGAAAACACCGTTCAATACCAGAGAACGCAAAAAGGTAAGATTATTTACGATTTTTCGACAGACCCCGTCGCAACCGCTCAAAACCCTAAAGGGGAGGACGTAACCCTTACGATTGACGCCGCAATTCAGCACGTTTGCGAAAAAGAGCTTGCAAAAATGGTTGATGAAAAACAAGCTCTGAGGGGGACGGTAATTGTCATGAACCCACGTAACGGCGAGATTTTGGCGTATGCCGTTTACCCGACTTACGACCCGAACAAGTACAGAGAGGCTACCCCACAGCAGATAAAAAATTGGACTTTGACGGACGTTTTTCCTCCGGGGTCTACGTTTAAGACGATTACGGTTGCAAGTGCGATGGACTTGGGCAAGATTAACGAAAACTCGACCGTTCTTGATACGGGCAAAACCAAAATCGGCAACTGGGAAATAAAGAATTACGACTATGCCGTTCATCCTTACCCGGGGAATATCAGCTTGGAATATCTGTTTGAACATTCAAGCAACGTCGGCTCAATCAACATTGCAAAGACTATGACGTCTCGTGAATTTTATTCCGTACTGAAAAAATTCGGGTTCGGGGCAAAAACGGGGATAGATCTTCCGGGAGAGTCTTCGGGGTTGCTCGCAAATTGGACAAACTGGGACCAGGGAATACATGCTACGATGTCTTACGGTTACGGGACTTCGGTCACAGCAATACAGATGATTTCGGCGGTTTCCGCTCTTGCAAATGACGGGGTTAAGGTTACTCCGCACGTGATAAAATATTCGCCCGAGGAAGAGGCGTTGAAAATTAAAAAAGAGCAGGTTATAAGTGCCGATACGGCTCATTCGGTTACCCGACTTCTTGCAAAGAGCGTCAACCACGGTAAGTCGGTTATAAAAATGGATAAATATAATGTTGCGGCGAAAACGGGGACTTCAAGAAAACCGAAGGAAAATTCGTCGGGCTATACTCCGTATACCTACACTTCCACCATCGGTTATCTGCCTGCATCCAACCCGCAAATTCTCGTCTACGTCATGATTGACAGCGCAAAAGTCGGTGCGATTTGGGGAAATACCGTTGCGGGACCCGTTTTCCACGAGGTTACGACACAGGTTGCAAGGATTTTGAACCTTAAACCCGACAAAGTCGCACCACAAGAGCCGATTAAACAGAATTAATTAAGATTAGTAAGGAGTATTAAGTTATGAAACTTGAAGAATTGATAGAACATTTGGATTATACGGATTTGGTAGGGTTCAAAAACGTGGATATTTCGGGGATTTCTTATAACTCGAAAACTACCAAAAAAGGTGATATTTTTGTGTGTTTAACGGGTGAGTACACCGACGGACACGAGTATGCGCAATCGGCGATAGATAACGGTGCCGTCGCATTGCTTGTCGAGCGTAAAGTTGAAAATGTCACTGACATTCCGCAGGTTGTCGTAAAATCTACCCGTCACCGGATTGCGGATATTGCGGACAGGTTTTATTCAAGCCCTTCAAAAGGTCTTAATTTAATAGGAATAACGGGGACGAACGGAAAGACGACCGTAACCCACCTTATCCAAAAGATTTTTGAGCAAAACGACGAAAAATGTGCCTTAATCGGGACTTTAGGGTATAAACTTTCTTCGTCGGGAGAATATCGTGACGCAAAGCATACGACACCGCAGGCCCCCGAGTTGCAGGCAACTTTAAGGTTAATCAAAGATGTAGATAAAATTGACAACGTTGTAATGGAGGTCAGTTCACACGCCCTGGAGCAAAACCGTATTGGCGGGTGCTGCTTTAACGGTGCCGTTTTGACTAACCTTACCCAAGATCATTTGGATTACCATATTACGATGGATAATTATTTTGAGGCGAAGTCCCTTTTGTTTAAAAAATTGCAGGAAGGTGATTTTGCCGTAATCAACGCCGACGATAATTACGGCGAAAGATTTTTGTCGGTCGTTCCCGAGGTCGTAAGAAAATTCACTTACGGCGTAAAAAATAGGGCTGATGTAATGGCAAAAAATATTAACTTTTCGTTGAACGGGGCTGAATTTACCCTTGTAACAGGCGGGGAGGAATACTCCGTAAACCTCCATATGAACGGGATGTTCAGTGTTTATAACGTTCTTGCAGCAGTTACGGCATCCATTGCGATGGGGATAGATTTGCAGGTCGCCTTGAAGGCTCTTGAAAATGTAAGAGGGGTTGCGGGAAGGTTTGAGGTCGTCGCACATAAACCTTTGGTAATAGTGGATTACGCCCACACTCCGGACGGGCTTGAAAATGTGCTTAAATCCGCAAGAGAAATCACTCCGCCTGACGGGAAATTAATCTGTCTGTTTGGTTGCGGTGGGGACAGGGACGCTACAAAACGCCCGAAAATGGGTGCTATTGCTGAACGTATCGCCGACAAAATCGTAATCACGAGCGACAACCCGAGGAGCGAAGACCCGCAACAGATTATTACGGATATTATTGCAGGGTTGAAGTCCGTAAATCCCGATAAAGTAACGGTCGAACCCGACAGGGGGCAGGCGATTGCGTTGTTAAAGAACCTTGCAGGCAACAAGGATGTTGTCGTGATTGCGGGTAAAGGGCATGAGGACTATCAAATCCTTAAAGACCGCACCATCCACTTTGACGACAGGGAAGAGGCAAAAAAAGTTTTTGAAGGAAGTGTTATTTAATGAAAACTAATCTTCTTATTGAACAGCATTTTCATGGGGCTTTCGGGGTCGATTTTAACAAAGCGGAAGTCGACGATGTCTTACGCCTTAGCAAAGAGTGCCTGAAACACGGTATTGGCGGGATTTTTCCGACGATAGTAACTGACAGTCTTGAAAACACAAAACGTGCGATTTCCGTTATAAAGGAGGCAAAAGCACTCCAAACTTCCGATATGGCAAAGATTTTAGGTGTTCATTTGGAAGGAATTTTCCTTAACCCCGTAAAAAAAGGGATACATAACCCCGACCGCTTTTTGCCCCTAACCGTCGAAAATTATAAACTCATAGAAGATGATTTTATAAAAATAGTAACTTTAGCCCCCGAGCTTGACAAAGGTTTGATTGAATATTTAACCTCAAAAGGGGTAAAAGTTCAGGCGGGACACTGTATCGGCGGGGATTTGACGGGGTGTTGCGGAGTGACGCATACGTTTAATGCAATGAGCGGGGTTTCGCATAGAGGAACGTCGACTGCTTTGTCAGCGCTTATTCAAGACGATTTGTACACGGAAATTATCGCCGACGGAGTTCACGTGTCTGATGACGCCTTAAAACTTTTGTTTAAATCAAAGCCGAATGATAAAGTTCTTCTCGTGAGCGACTGTTTGCCTTGCACCAAAAGCGGTTTGAAAGAGTTTACCTTTGCGGACGAGCTTGTTTTTTACGACGGCGAACGAGCAACCTCGAAGGAAGGAACTCTTGCGGGCAGTACGCAACTTTTGCCCGATATAATAAAGAGGCTTGCAAAAGTCGGTTTGATGCAGGAACAATTTATCGAAAATCCTTACAAATACCATTCAATCGAACCGTTTGGCGAAATCGACTGGGACAATTATTGGAATATTCTTGAGGTTAAGTCGTAAGGACATAGTGGGTTGAACGTGCAACTCCGATTTTTTCGGATACTTCGGATTTTGCCATATATATGTGTACATAATTATCTCCGCAAAGTCAAGAATTATCTCCGCATGTTTTGCGGTGATTTAAGCGAATTATCTCCGCAAAATCACCGCAAATAATTAAAATTTATCTTTGGTATCGTCATTTGCACATGTTTTTGGTATAATTTAGGCAAATGAGGAGAATTAGAAAATGGTTGAAATCAGAGAAGAATTTATACAACAGGCTATGCACTTAGCTCGTAATGCGGAGGTTTTGCCGGGAGGTGTTGAGGAGTTGGCGGTAAAACTTCAGCACGCACACGATACGAACACCCCGTTGAGGGTAAAGCTCGGGATGGATCCGACACGCCCCGATTTGCACCTCGGACATACGGTTGTTATGAGAAAATTAAGGGAGTTTCAGGATCTCGGGCATAAAATAGTGCTTATTGTTGGCGGTGCAACCGCAATGGTTGGCGACCCTTCGGGTAAATCCGAAACAAGACCGTCTTTGACTAAAGAACAGGTTGAAGAAAATGCAAAATCCTATTTTGAACAGATGTCAAAAGTGCTTGACGTTAGCGATGCCGAAGTTACTAATAACGCAGATTGGCTACATAAGATGAGTTTTGTCGAACTTTTGAAATTGTCCGCACAGATTACGGTTGCACAGATGATGACCCGTGACGATTTTGCAAAACGTTATGCGGAAGGGCGTCCGATTTCGGTTCACGAATTTTTCTATCCGCTTATGCAAGCCTACGACTCGGTTGCGATTGACGCCGATATTGAACTCGGCGGGACCGATCAAAGATTTAACACCCTTTTAGGTCGTGATATTCAATCGGCTTACGGCAAAAAATATCCGCAAATGGTTATGCTTTTGCCTCTTCTTGAAGGTACCGACGGGGTCGTCAAGATGTCCAAGACATACCCTGAACACTGTATTTCCCTAACAGACAGTGAAAAAGATATGTTCGGCAAGTTGATGAGCATTCCCGACAATATTATCACAAGGTATTACAGCTTGCTGACCGACGCAACCAAAGACGAGCTTGAAACTTACGACAGGCAGATTTCGGACGGTTCTGTTAACCCTCGGGATATTAAACTCAAACTTGCACACACAATAACGGCGGAATACCATGGAAAAGAAGGTGCCGACAAGGCTCAGGCAGATTTCATTAACGTAATTTCCAATAAAGGTGTTCCCGATGATATTCCCGAGGTTAAGGTTGAAAACGGCAAAGGAATTTTGGATGTCCTTGTCGAGTTGAAGTTTGTCCAAAGTCGTGGGGAAGGTAAAAGACTTATCCAAGGCGGCGGTGTCAAAATCGACGGAGAAAAGATTGCCGACACGGCTTATACCGTAAATCTTTCAAATCCTGTAATATTACAGGCAGGAAAGAGAAAGTGGGCAAAACTTTTCAACTAGTCGAGGAATATTAAATGTTTGACGTAATAAAAAGAGGGGTCACAAAATTAAAAGAAGATATTCAGGTAATCTTTGACGAAGACCCTGCTGCGACAAATATTCTCGAAGTTATTTTGTGCTATCCCGGATTACACGCACTGATTGCGTACAGAATAGCGCATAGGTTGTACAAATGGCATATTCCAATACTTCCGAGAATAATTTCTTATATAACAAGGATTATTACGGGGATAGAAATTCATCCTGCGGCGATTATCGGCAGACGTTTTTTTATCGACCACGGGGACGGGGTCGTAATCGGTGCGACAACTATCATCGGGGATGACGTTCTTATCTATCAGCAGGTAACTTTGGGCGGAACGGGTAAGGACAAAGGGAAACGCCATCCGACTTTGGGAAATCATGTTATTGTTGGGGCAGGTGCAAAAGTTCTCGGAAATATTACACTCGGGGATTACGTAAGAGTCGGGGCAGGCTCGGTCGTTGTCGAAGATGTTCCCGAATATTCAACCGTTGTCGGCATTCCGGGGCGGATTGTGAGAAGAAAAGTCAGGGACGAAAACGGGGTACTTATGCATAACCGCATCCCCGATCCCGTCAAGTGCGAGTTAAATCGATTGAAATACGAACTCAAAGAGTTAAAAGAAAAGCTGAGTAACGAATAGTTGCAACCCAAATTTGGCATTTATCCCCCCGCAATAAATATAATTTTTATATAAAAAATATATCTATTTTATAATTTTTGTTCAACCCTTGTCTTGGATTTCCTTCACGCTCGAATAGTTCAGCGGTCGCAGAGGGCGGAAGTTACGGGAAATTGGCACTCTCACGACGCCCTAATTTTCTGTAAAACCACAGTCAATTAATCACAAACATTACACCGATACGGATTGTTTGTATTTGAGCAGGCATTTTGCAAACTGGTCGGGACAACTGGTTGGTTTTCCGCCGCATTGGATACCTTCGAGCTTTTTAATAACTTCGTCGATTGCCATACCTTTGACGAGGTTTGTAATCCCCTGAAGGTTCCCGTTGCACCCGCCGAAAAACTCCACGTCTTCAACGATACCGTTGTTTACTTTAATCTGCATTAATTTACAGCAAACGCCCTGTGGCTGATATTGTATAACTTCTGTCATGTTCTGCTCCTTTTGTGTGTTGTTGACTTGATTATATCACATAATAATATTATTGCTATTGTCTTAGAGTGTTTATGCTATAATCATATAGTAAATATGATTAGCGGAATTTCGACAAACATTATTTCAATATTTATCGGTGGTGGCACGGGGGCGGTGCTGCGTTATCTTGCAGGAATTTGGGCAGGGAGGCTTTTCCCTCTTTGCAACATGCCTTATGCAACTTTTGGGGTAAATATTTTGGGTTCGTTTGTTCTGGGGTTTTTGTTTGTTCTGTTTACGACAAAGCCTGAGATGTCCAATCAGTTAAAGTTGGCTTTAACTGTCGGATTTTGTGGCGGGCTTACAACTTTCAGCACGTTTTCGCTGGAAGTGTATGAGTTGATTTTGAGGCAACATTTTTTACAGGCACTTTTATATGCCGTGTTAAGCCTTGTTGTCGGAGTGGTTGCGGTAGTTGCGGGAGGGTATTGTGCAAAGTTTGTGTAATTTTACGAGGATGAATTTTTTGACGGCGGGGATGCCGTTAAGAACGGGTAAGGGCGGTTATCCGTCGGCTTTTGACGTAATCCGTGATATGGATTTGGACGGAATGGAGCTGGAATTTGTCCACGGGGTAAGGATGAGCGACGAGACACGAGAGGTTGTCGGCAACATCCAAAGAGAAAGAGGTCTGATACTTACGGCACACGCTCCTTTTTACATTAACCTTAATTCTAAAGAGGAGGAAAAGGTTGAGGCGAGTGTTCAGAGGATTATTGAAACCGCACAGACGGCATGTCAGGTTGGCGGGTTCAGCATAACGTTCCATGCGGCGTTTTATATGGGGAAGGACAAGGAAACCGTCTACGAACAGGTGAAAAGACAGATTACGAAGATAAACGAAACGCTTGAACGGGACGGGGTGAAAGTTTGGATAAGACCCGAAACTACGGGAAAAGGCACTCAGTGGGGTGATTTGGACGAGATCGTAAGGCTTTCAAAAGAGTTTGAAAACGTTTTGCCGTGCATAGATTTTTCGCACCTGCACGCAAGAACGGTCGGGGAGTATAACACTTATGACGAGTTTGCAAAGATTTTTGAAAAACTTGGCAACGAGCTTGGGGAATACGCCCTGAACAACTTCCACGGACACCTTGCGGGGATTGACTACGGTGCGAAGGGCGAGAAAAAGCACCTTAACCTTGATGAGTCCGACATGAATTATCGTGATTTGATAAAATCGATGAAGGATTTTGGGGTAAAAGGTGCTTTAGTCTGTGAAAGCCCTAATATCGAGGACGACGCCCTCCTGCTTAAAAGGTGCTATATGGAGGCGTGACTTAGACGGATGCTTTTGCAGCAGCGTCATATTCTTCTTTTGTAACAATACGATCGTTTATTGAATATGCGGTTGTTCCTTCAAATGTCACCGTCTTTAAAACCTGACCGTTAACATTGGTTACAGGTGCGGATTGAAGTTGTGCTTTAATTTCTTGTTGTTTCGACTCTTCAAATTGCGTCTTATATTCGCTTTCGCTGACAAGTTTGCCGTTGATAGCATATATTTGTTTGCCTAAATTATCTGTTGTTGTTGCGAATGATTTTCCGTTTGCAACAACTTGCGGAGCTTTTGAGAGTGCAACCAACTGTTCTTTGGTATTGCCACCGTTAAGTTTGTCGATACCTTTATTTACTTTTTTACTGCCGGTGTTTTTACCTTTCTCAAGTTTATCCATACCGGAATTGATATTCTTCAAACCTGCTTCTTGGAGTTTATTTGCATCAGCAGCTTCTTCGTCTTGCATTTTTTTCAAGTTATCTTGAGCAGCTTTGATTTGATTTTCGTAATTTTTAATCTTAGCTTCGGTTGCTTTTAAAGTAGTGTTTAAGGTGTTGAGTTTCTTTTGGCTCTCTGCACTATCATTTGTTGCTTTGGCTAATTCGTCATTAGCTTTGGCTTCAGCTTTTTGTGCATTATCTAAGTCTTGAACCTGTTGAGCTTCTGTTTCTTTAAGTTTTTGAATTTCATCTTTGATAGTTTTAATTTGTCCTTCTATAGTAGCTTTTTGTCCGTCAGAAGCTGTTGCTAATTGAGCTTCTAAGTTTGCTAAAGAACCCTCCTTGCTTTTTATTGTAGCTTTAGTTTTATCCAAATTAGTTTTAGCGTTTTCTCTGTTAGTTTTTGCAGTCGCAGCAGCAGTCTCTTTCTCTTTGAAGATGCCTTTTAATTCGTCATTAATTTTTGTTTGTGTTCCAATCTCTTTTTCAATATTTTTTTGTTCGTTTTCAAATTTTGTTTTTTCATTTTTGGCTAAAGCAATACCGCTTGATAATTGTGCGGAGTTTTGGGCATTTTTAATCATGCTCAATCCTGCGGAAGATGACGAGCTGTCACCGCCTTGTGTCGAAGTGGTAGGATTTGAACCGTCCGCATTTCCTGCACTCTGAGATTCTACCTTGTTGTCAAACGCATCCCAAACAGTAGCTACCGATTCTGCAATCATTCCGATACCCACCGCAACATCCATAAACGAAGTTCCGTTTCCTTCGCATTTGTGCTGTTCGTTTAACATACCCATATTGCTTATCATTCTCGCCAATGAGCGATTGCTGTAATCAGGACTACCGCTTTCTAAGAACGACCCTATATGTGAGCGTCTGACGGCATTGAATTTAAATTCCTGTTGTGCGGCATGTCCGGATGGAACAAATCCGTTTGCAGGTCTTGAACCCGTTTTCTTGTTGCCACTGCCGCTGTAATGTACCTGTGACGAACTGTGCGGAGTACTTGACACCGAAACTTGATTGGAACTTGTCGGTTTGGACAGTATCGAACCCGTACTCGACATCATATCTCGTGAAACATCAACACGCGTAGCCGTCTTTAAAGCTGCCGCCGCCGACTGTGCAACACTGCTTTTGCCCGAAACCGTCGCCGTCGTAGAAGCGTTCGCCTTAAATTTGTTAGCGATGGAACTCGTCCTATTAAATTGTGTTTTCAGTCCGCCTCGGGACAGCTCTGATACGCCCATGTTTA
>CAMAML010000016.1 GCA_945836835.1 uncultured cyanobacterium
AATATATTATAATATTCATGTAAAGTTTACAATTTTTTGTGAATAAGTGACTGAGTGTATTAAGTGACTAAGTTGAATCAGAAAATAGGCACTCCCACGACGCAAAAATAAACGTTAAAATTGTAGGTCGGCTTTACCAAGCCGACAAAAAATAAAATAAAAGGAGGATACAAAATTATGCAACAAAAAATCAAACGACACAACGCTTTCACCCTTGCCGAGGTTCTAATAACTCTTACAATAATTGGCGTGGTAGCGGCAATGACCTTACCGACATTAATTGCAAAGTATCGTGCTGATGTTACGATGAACAAGCTCAAAAAGTTTTACTCAACAATGCAGCAGGCACAATTAATGTCCATAAACGATAACGGCCCTACAGAATATTGGGATATTAGTTTTGAGAATACAAACGAGGCAAAACTTGCGTGGTATAACAAATATTTCGGAAAATACTTAAATAATGCCGAAATTCTTGATGCAAAGATTTTAGATGAGAACGGAATTGAGCAGGATGATGATATATATGTTAAATTTTCAGATGGTACTGTTTGTAGGATTTGGCAACATGGAAATGTCCATTTTTTCTATTATACTGACTACAAAACATTTCTTAGAAAAACTTACCAAAGCGGAAAAGACCTGTTTGTATTTTATTTAAACGCAACAAAAACAAATAATATGGATGTTTTTTCTACGTATGGCAGATCTACCGGTGATATGTATTGGAATATAAATGAACTAAAGCATAACTATTATTACGGATGTTATACAGGTGTAGAGCAACAGTTATGTGCAAGACTGCTTGAGATAAACGGGTGGAAAGTTCCGGACGATTATCCATACAAATTTTAAGCGTTTGTTATTTTTGTTGTATAATCAAATTATGATGAATTACCTCAACAACGTATATGATGTCATAGTAGTAGGTGCGGGACACGCAGGATGCGAGGCGGCGTTGGCGTGTGCAAGGCTCGGGATGAAAGTTGTTTTGGCGACCTTAAATGTCGAAAACATAGCTCTTCAACCGTGTAACCCTGCTATCGGCGGTCCCGCAAAGTCGACTTTGGTCAGAGAAATTGCGGCGTTGGGCGGTGAAATGGGCGAGGCGGCGGACGCCACTTATTTGCAGATGAAAACCCTTAACTCCTCAAAAGGACCTGCGGTCAGAGCCTTGAGGGCTCAATCGGACAAGCGTGAATATTCCGATTATATGCGTCACGTTATTGAGAAGAACGAAAATATTTACGTTCGCCAGGCGTGTATCACGGATTTAATCGTGGAAGGCGGTGGTATCGTCGGGGCGGTTGACGAGTTTGGGATTGAGTTTAAGGTTAACGCCGCAATTTTGACGACAGGCACGTCGTTGGCGGGAAGAATTTTTGTCGGGCTTAAATCGTACAGTGCGGGCAGATTGGGCGAGCAGGCGGCAATCGGGCTTTCTGACTCACTTAGAAAACTCGGGATAAATTTGAAAAAACTAAAGACGGGAACTCCGCCGAGGGTCGATAGTCGTACGATTGACTATTCAAAGATGGATATTCAGCCCGGAGATGAGGTTTTGAATTTTTATTCGTTTAAGCCTAATCGTCCCGTCAGAAAACAATACCCTTGCTATTTGACCCGAACGAACGAAGAAACTCACAAAATCATTCGGGACAATTTGGACAAATCTCCTATGTTTCAGGGGCTTATACAGGGGGTCGGACCTCGTTACTGCCCGTCGATTGAGGACAAGGTCGTGAGATTTCACGAAAACCCTTCTCACCATATTTTTATTGAACCGGAGGGGTTAGGGACGTATGAGGTTTATATCCAAGGGTTTTCGAGCAGTTTGCCGGCGGATGTGCAGGTAAAAATGCTAAGAACCCTTCCGGGGCTTGAGAATGCACACGTTATAAAGCCTGCTTATGCGGTAGAATACGACTACGTGCCTGCGGTGCAGACTTCGCATTCGCTTATGTCAAAGACTATACAGGGGCTGTTTTTTGCGGGGCAAATCAACGGAACGAGCGGGTATGAAGAAGCGGCGGCTCAGGGGCTTATTGCGGGGATTAATGCCTGCAACTACCTCAACGGCTCGGACATGCTCGAACTTTCAAGGAGTTCTTCGTATATCGGAACATTGATTGACGATCTTGTAACAAAAGATATTCAAGATCCGTACAGAATGCTGACTTCCCGTTCCGAGTACAGATTGCTTTTAAGACAAGACAATGCAGACACTCGTTTGACCCCAATCGGGCATAAGGTCGGACTTGTGGACGAAACCCAGTTTAACATATTCAAAACAAAACAGGAAAATATCGAAAAAGAAATTGCACGGCTTGAGTCGGAAAAGGTTTCCGCAACCGACGAAGTCAACTCCGTTCTTGCAAAATACGGTGAAAGACTTGAAAAAGGAGTCCGCTTGGCGGATTTACTCAAACGCCCGAATATATCCTACGAGGTTTTGAAAGAAATTCATCCCGAAACAATGGAATTAGGGGTGGCTCGGGACGTATACGAACAAGCGGAAATACTTATAAAATACGACGGATATCTAAAGCGTCAGCAGGTTCAGGTTGAGCAGGCAAGTAAGCTGGACAAGTTTAAAATCCCTGAAAATATTGACTATATGTCGATAGAACACATTTCCTCGGAAACAAAAGAAAAATTGGACAAAATTCGCCCGAAAACACTTGCGCAAGCCTCAAGAATAGGAGGCGTAAAACCTGCCGACATCTCAATTTTAATGGTTCTGCTTGAAAAACATAAACTTTGCTCGAAAAATTAACTTACGTAAAAATTTTTTATCGGGGCTTGAAAAATTTTTCACCTTGGGTTAAACTTTTAGTGTAAAAAATACACTTGACGGAATTAATTAGCGGTGAGAATTTTATCGGGCGGAAATGCTCGGAATATTCTTCCGAAAGATGAAAATGAATGGCGGAAATTATGACAAACGTAAACGAAAATATAAGAAATATAGCAATAATTGCCCACGTTGACCACGGGAAAACGACGCTTGTTGACTGCTTGCTCAAACAGGCGGGAGTTTTCAGAGAAAATCAGCAAGTTCAGGAACGTGTGCTTGACAGTAACGACTTGGAAAAGGAAAGAGGGATTACAATTCTTTCCAAGAATATCTCGATTAACTACAAGGGTTGTAAAATCAACGTTGTAGACACTCCGGGACACGCAGATTTCGGCGGAGAAGTCGAGCGTGTTTTGGGCATGGTTGACGGGGCTTTGCTTATCGTAGACGCGGCGGAAGGTCCTATGCCTCAGACGAGGTTTGTACTCTCAAAGGCTTTAGAGTTAGGGTTAAAAATTATTGTTGTAATTAACAAAATCGATAAACCCGCAGGGGAGCCACTCACCGCTCTGGACAAAGTTTTTGACCTCTTTACGGAATTGACCGACAGAGAAGATTTACTTGACTTTCCGTTTATTTTCTCAAGCAGTTTGAACGGGTTTGCGATAAAAGAACTTGACGACGAAAGAAAAGATATGATACCTTTGTTGGACTGTATTATGGAAAATATTCAGCCTCCGTCGGGGGATGAAAATCTTCCGTTGCAGTTTCAGGCAACCACGCTTGACTATAACGAATACGTCGGGCGAATTGTTATCGGGCGTATCGTAAACGGCAAAATCCACTCGCAAGAGCAGGTTTGCGTGGTTCACGCAGACGGTTCTCAAGAAAGAGGGAAAATTACAAAACTCTTCGGGTTTCACGACCTCGGGCGTGTTGAGATTGACGAGGCGTCGGCAGGAGATATTGTCGGTGTTGCAGGCTTCTCTGATATTCAAATCGGAGAGAGCATTTGTGCATTAGACGCCCCAAATCCACTACCGCTTATCCACGTTGACGAGCCTACTTTGCAGATGAATTTTTCGGTAAACGACAGCCCGTTTGCGGGACAAGAAGGAAAATTTGTTACCTCCCGTCAGTTAAGAAAAAGATTGTACAACGAACTTGAAAAAAATGTCAGCTTGAGGGTTGAAGATACTGACAGCACCGATGTTTTCAGAGTGAGTGGGCGT
Source organism: uncultured cyanobacterium (assembly GCA_945836835.1). Lineage (GTDB taxonomy): Bacteria > Cyanobacteriota > Vampirovibrionia > Gastranaerophilales > Gastranaerophilaceae > UBA1221. The sequence goes on from CAMAML010000016.1 coordinate 4,030, forward strand.
GGCGAACTTCATCTCGGGATTTTGATTGAGACAATGCGTCGTGAAGGGTATGAGTTTCAGGTTTCAAAACCGGAAGTTATTTATAAGTCGATTGACGGAGAACATTGTGAGCCGTTTGAAAACTTAATCGTGGATGTTCCGGAAGGTTGTGCGGGAAGCTGTATAGAACGGCTTGCGGGCAGAAAAGCCGAAATGAAAGATATGCAAAACAACAAAGGCAGAACGACCATGACTTTCCATATACCCGCAAGAGGGTTGATAGGGTTCAGAAGCGAATTTATCAGAATGACCCGCGGTGAAGGGATTATGTACCATACTTATTTGGAATACAGACCTTATGCGGGCGATATTCCTCGCCAAAGAAACGGTTCGATTATAGCCTTTGAAGAAGGAGAAGCTATCCCTTACGCACTTGCACAGTTTGAGGACAGAGGTACTTTCTTCGTAACCCCTAAGACAAAAGTCTACAGAGGCATGATTATTGGCGAATGCAACAAACCTCAAGACGTTATGGTGAACATTTGCAAAACAAAGAAATTGACGAACATGCGAAGTGCGACCGCAGACGTAATGGTTACCTTGCAAGCTCCAAAGATTATGTCGCTTGAAGAAAGTCTTGAATATATTGCGGACGATGAATTGGTTGAAATTACGCCTGTTAATGTTAGAATAAGAAAGGCGGATTTAACCCGCAAAGTTTATAACTAAGTTTTACGTAATTGTTTGATTTTTTTATTCATTCATCCTTTCGGATAAGCCTTAGCCCCTCCGCTAAGGCTTTTTTTTATGCAATTTTTGTAAAATTATACTTATTCGCATATCAAAAAATTTTGTGAATATAAATCAACCGCCAAACGGGCATGCCCGTTTGGCGCTTAAAATAATAAATGTTAGTTTTTCGTCTCAAACTTATGCAACGCTTGAAACTGCTACCGCAACGGCAACGGTTGCTCCGACCATAGGGTTGTTACCCATTCCGATGATACCCATCATTTCAACGTGTGCAGGAACGGATGAAGAACCTGCAAATTGAGCGTCACCGTGCATTCTGCCCATTGTATCGGTCAAACCGTACGATGCAGGACCTGCCGCAACGTTGTCAGGGTGAAGAGTTCTTCCCGTACCGCCGCCCGACGCTACAGAGAAGTATTTCTTGCCGTTTTCTTGGCACCATTTTTTGTAAGTACCTGCAACAGGGTGTTGGAAACGGGTAGGGTTGGTTGAGTTACCCGTAATGGATACGTCAACGCCTTCCTTAATCATAATCGCAACACCTTCGTTAACGTCGTCGGCACCGTAGCATCTTACTTTTGCAACTTCGCCGTCAGAGAACGGAGTTTCCTTAACAATTTTCAACTCGCCCGTTTTGTAATCATATTTTGTTTCAACGTGAGTGAACCCGTTAATTCTTGAGATTAAATAAGCTGCGTCTTTACCCAAACCGTTCAAAATAACTCTCAACGGTTTTTGACGAACTTTGTTGGCGTTTCTTGCGATACCGATAGCACCTTCAGCTGCCGCAAAAGATTCGTGACCTGCCAAGAAGCAGAAACAATCGGAGTCTTCGCTCAACAACATAGCGGCTAAGTTTCCGTGTCCGATACCTACTTTTCTTGTATCACCGACGGAACCCGGAACGCAGAACGCCTGCAACCCTTCACCGATTAAACTTGCAGCTTCGGATGCGGTTTTTGCACCTTTTTTCAAGGCGATTGCTGCACCCAAAGTGTACGCCCATACAGCGTTTTCAAATGCGATAGGTTGAATGCCTTTAACGATTTCTTCTACGTTGATACCTTTAGACTCGCACAATGCACGAGCATCTTCCAATGTTTTAAACCCGTATTCAGGCAAAATTTTGTTTAATTTATCCTGACGACGGTCTTGTCCTTCAAATTTAATATTTGCCATTTTTATTTTTCCTTTATCTTTTTTAAGTTACAAACACATTTTCCGTTTTTCACGGATTGATTAAATCCTACTCTTTACGAGGGTCAATGTACTTAACCGCATCGTTAAATCTTCCGTAAGTTTTAATATTCTTTTCGTAAGCTTCTTTAGCGTCAACGCCTTTCTTGATAGCGTCAGCCATTTGATCCAATTTAACGTACTTGTAACCGATAATTTCGTCGTTCTTATCCAAACCGAGTTCCAAAATATAACCTTCGGCAAGGTTCATGTATCTTGGTCCTTTTTGTTTTGTGGAGAAGATTGTACCGACTTTTGAACAAAGTCCTTTACCCAAGTCTTCCAAACCTGCACCGACAGGCAATCCGTTTTCGGAGAACGCCGTTTGAGTACGTCCGTAGACGATTTGTAAGAACAATTCTCTCATAGCAACGTTGATAGCGTCGCAGACAAGGTCGGTGTTCAAGGCTTCAAGAATGGTTTTTCCCGGAAGGATTTCGGCAGCCATAGCGGCAGAGTGGGTCATCCCGGAGCAGCCGATTGTTTCAACAAGAGCTTCTTGGATAACTCCGTCTTTTACGTTCAGAGTTAACTTACAAGTTCCTTGTTGAGGTGCACAACATCCGCAACCGTGAGTCAAGCCGGAAATATCTTTGATTTCTTTGGCTTTTGTCCATGCTCCTTCTTGAGGTATCGGTGCAGGCTCACCTTTTACGCCGCGTTTTACGCAACACATTTCTTTTACTTCGTTTGTAATTTGAATTCGATCCAACATTTTTCTAACTCCCTTCAAGTTATATACTCCTTAATTGTAATTTGCTGAAAATTTGATGTCAATTAAATTCGGGGCTTTATTTACTTTACGTAAAATATTTTTCTTCTCCGTACAATTTGTTAAATATTTGTTGTATAATCGGGGTATGGGGCAAAAATTATGGGCAGAAACTTTTTATCAAAAAATTTTTTTAAAGTTACAAGCAAAAAATTATCCGACGAAATAATCTCAAACGAGCGTCCCGACGGGGCAAAAATCGAGCGGGCATGTCAAATAATTTCCGGCTTGCAACTTGAGCTGGAAGAGTGCGTAAAGGAAGGCTGTGGACCTTTTGTTGCGGCGATATACGACAGCGACGGAAACCTCGTTGCAAAATCTTCTAATTCGGTCGTGAACGACAAATGCAGTCATAACCATGCCGAAATAAACGTCATTAGAGAGGCGGAAAGGGTTCTAAACACCTACAACCTTGCACCTTACCGTTTAAAACTATATGTAACCTCAGAACCCTGCATGATGTGTCTCGGGGCTATAATGTGGTCGGGGATAAAAGAGGTTTACTACGGCGTACCTTCCTCGAGGGTGGAAGCAATTACGGGGTTTGACGAAGGGTTTAAACCCGATTGGCAAAGCGAATTTAAAAAACGCGGGATTACGGTCTACGGCAACATCTTGCCCAAACTCGGCGAAGAAAAATTAAAAGAATATGTAGCCTCCGATAACATAATTTACGCCCCGAATGTCGACGATGCTTTAAAAAATTAGGGTGGAGGTCAGATTTCGGGAAATATGGAATTGTATTTCATATTCCCCGAAAAGCCATTCACATTCCGTAACCTTTTTGCCAAATCGTTTTTAATCTGCTATTATAATTGTATTATGGTTAAGGGTATACTTGTATCGGACAGAGAAAATATCGTAAAGGTTTGTCAAAATATTTTTGACAAATTACGCTATGAAACGGAAGTTATCACGGATGAAATTCTTCTTGCGGAAAGGCTTGATGTCAACCATTACGATTTTATAATATTTGATACCTTAACGCCCGTAATGGATTTTGAGTCGGTTGTGAAAAAAATCAAGCCTGCACTTGATTTTACAAGCCTTTTACTCATTGTTGAAAAGGATTTTTCAAACAGAAATCTTACCAAATTTGCAAACGCACTTGTTGACGAAACCGCAAGCGAAGAGTTTTTTGTAGACACTCTCTTAATGTCTTTAAGAACCCGCTCTGCGTTGGAAAAATTGGTAAACACAAATAAAGATTTGGCGGACAACAATTACCGCTTAAACGCACTTTATACGACGAGTTCCCGATTTGCGGAAACCCTCGACAAAGAGAAACTTATTGACTGTATGATAGAAGGGGTGGACAAGGCGTTGAGTTATTCTTTGATGATGACGCTCTCGTTTTGCGGGGCGGAACCCGTTTTGATAATAAATTCCCTGTATGAACTCTCGGAAGAACTCGTTTCTCTGCTGAAAGAACGGATTATTATGCAGTATAAATCGCTCTTTGAAGGAAAAGAGCTTCCGTATGAGGTTGACGAAACGAATTTAAAAATAAGAAAAACGGTCAAGTATTCCGCCACAAGGTTCAATTTTTCGCTGTTTGAATTTGACAATATGTTTGTTGGGTTAGAGTCGGGGGAGAACTTTTTCGGATGTGCCGAAATTTTTAAGGAAACTCCGTTTTCGACCGAAAACGCAACCTGTTTTCAAACGCTTGCAAGGCAGGTTACTTTCCCGCTGAAAAATGCAACCCTTTATCAGGAGATAAAAACAAAAAACCAAAAACTTGCAAGGCTCGAACGTTTAAAATCGGAGTTTATCTCGATTGTTTCGCATGAGTTGAGAACCCCTTTAACCTCAATCAAAAATTCGCTTGACATTATGTTGAGCGGGCGGTGCGGAGAGCTGACAAACGCTTATAACAAGTTTCTCACAATGGCAAAACGTAATTCCCAAAGATTGTCGGGGATTATAAACGACTTGCTGGATATTTCAAAAATTGAGGCAGGGAAAATGGATTACCATTTTGAGGAAATAGGCATAAATACCGTCGTAGAATACATAAAATCGACCCTTTCCCCGCTTATTAAGGAAAAGGAAATAAACCTTATCATAGAAGAAGGTGAAAACCTTCCGAAAATCCACGCCGACGCCCAAAGGCTGGAGCAGGTTTTGACAAACCTTGTTTCAAACGCGGTCAAATTTACGCCCGAGGGAAAAAATATTACCATAAGGACGGAAGTTTTGAGTTCAAAAGAGTTCACCTATCCTCAGAGTTTTGCTCCCGTGATGGAAGGGGTTGAAGGGGATTATGTTGTAACAAGCGTAATCGACGAGGGGATAGGAATTGCCGGCGAAAACTTACTGCATATATTTGACAAGTTTGCCCAAATTGAAAATTCGCTTTCTCGAAATGTCGGCGGTTCGGGGTTGGGACTGCCGATTGCACGGCAACTCATTGAGGCTCATGGTGGCGTTATTTGGTGTGACAGCGAGCTTGAAAAAGGTTCAACTTTCCGTTTTGCCATTCCCATTGCAAAACATCCTGCACAAACAGCTTTGGTATAAACAAATAAAGGAGAATATTATGAAAAAATTTTTAGTCAGTTTTATTGTTGTTGGAACCTGTTCGCTAATGTTGCAAACAGCCAACGCCGTAGGGGGCTTTGATGCTTCTCCGATCCAGAGCGATGTCGGACGGTTACAAAACCCGTATCAGGATTTGAAATTATTGGAACAAGACAGGTTCAGAAAAACCGAATACAACGAGTTTGACGACATGAAAACCGTCAAAGAAAAACGAAACAACAAACTGAAATCCGAACAAAAATTACAGGAGCCTGCACGCTCGACTGCTCCAAAATCTTCCGACGTACAGCTTTATATGGAAAACGGTCAGCTTAAACTTAAAAGTGTTCAGTAAATTTAAGGGATAGCACATATATACTATTGTAATTTTTTCGTATTTGAATTAATCTATCAGAAAAGAACTTAGAAAATGGAGAGATAAAAAATGCCCGTAGCAGATAAAATTCAAGAAATTAACGACGTTATAAAATCACTCGCCGTATTTATACAAACGGACGAGGAGGTTAAACCCGACTTTAGTGAGTACCTGAGAACTATCGGGGTAAATCCGTCAAACAGTGCAGCGTTTCAGGGTGCATGCTTTAATTACATCTTTGAAAGAAGGCTTGGCGAAAAACATACGAGCATAATTTCAATGTACCTTGAAAAATCAGACCTGAAAGCTGCGGAAAAGAAACTTGTTAAAGCACTTTTGAAATCAATCTCGTCGGTTTTTGAGATAAAAAAAGTCTTGAAAAACGGGTTTGAAATGTACAACATTATAAACGAAAAATTGTACGAAGTAACCTCTCTCATAAAGATGACAAACTTTAGGGGGATAGGTTCGGGGCAATATGTTGTCGCTCGTGTTGTAAACTTTGAAAAACAAACTTTCTTGTTGGAAATTTCCGGAATTTTACCGACAACAAGAAGAGATGATGCTTACAGGTTTTCGGTTGCAAGAATTATCCAAAATCCCGAAATAGTCTATCAGGACAACCCCGAAAAGCAGGAAGAAATCGAAGAAGAGATCAAAAACATTTATGAAAAATTTACGGAATTTTTCGGCTCCGACGAGGTTATAACAACGAACAAATATGCGGATGAACTTATCGGAATGTTCAACGATTTTGCAGAGGACGGAGTGAAGGCGGATTTTCAAGATAAAATTCACGAACCCGAAACATATAAATACTTCAATGTATCCGAATTTAACAACAATTACGGAAACTTTTTGGAAAATTCGCTGGGCGGATTTTCTTCCCACAAAGAAACCTATGACGTCGGGATAATTTACGACAAGGATTTGGGGATGTATGCCGTTCCGTTTTGGGGAACTTTGAGCAAAATTTTCGAGGCGTCAAACCCTTCCGAAATCGAAAATTACGACAAATGTATAGAGTATTTTTTGGTAAACGATAAGTTCTCTGCAAACCTCATCAAGAGAATGGCGAAAAAACATAAAAACTTCCTCCCGATTGTGAACGGGCTTAATAAGACTGAGTACACGCTGAAAGAATTGCTCGAAAAATATAAATCGAGATATTTGGAGCAGAAAATCTACTCGTCGACGACCGTTTTGTATAAGTCAAAGGCTTTTGCAAGCACTCTTGGACTTATCGAAGAGGAAGAAGAAAAACCGAAACTTCCCGAAGGAATTGACGTTTCTAAAATCGGAAGAAACGACCCATGCCCGTGCGGAAGCGGTAAAAAGTTCAAAAAATGTTGCGGTGCTAACTTGTAGTAAATTTGAACTTATGTGATAAAAATTTTTGAAAAAACGGATTTTGAGACAATTTCAAGACCCGTTTTTTTATTTTTAAGCTATAATAAGAACAGGGAGGTTCGAGAGAATGAAAAAAACTTTAGTAAAATATCCTTTTTTGACGGAACCCGTCGAGGTTTGGGAAAGAGAAAACGGACATAAAATCGTTTTGGCAAGAAAAAGCGGTGAGATGGTAAATGTCAGCACGTGGGTCAAAACAGGCTCAATAAACGAAGACGACAAGAATAACGGAATTTCGCATTTTCTTGAACACCTTATGTTTAAAGGAACAAGCAAGCATAAGGCGGGCGAATTTGACAGAATTTTAGAGGCAAAAGGTGCAATCGTCAACGCCGCAACTTGGAAAGATTACACTTTTTATTACGTAACACTTCCAAAAGGGGCGGAAAACAAGGATTTAAATTTGGCAATAGAACTCCATGCCGATATGATGCTTGATCCCGTGTTGCCTTATGACGAAATCGGTGCTCCTTTTGACCTTAACGATAAAAATATTACCCAAAAACGGGAAAGGCATGTTGTCATTGAAGAAATTCGCATGAGAAAAGACCAAAACTGGACAAAGATTTACAATGCTTGCAATTTTAACATGTACACAAAACACCCTTACAAACGGGACGTCATCGGTACCCCGCAAATTATCT
>CAMAML010000017.1 GCA_945836835.1 uncultured cyanobacterium
ATAACCCTGTTTTGAATTTTGCCGTCCTTAAATTTTTCGATATTATCAATCGTGGTTTTCAAAATCCGACCAACCGCCTCGTGCGTATTGTAGGCAATATGCGGGGTTATAATGACATTCGGGATTTGAAAAAGTTTTGTATTTATCAGAGTATTTTTAAGGTCGTTCCTTGACAATCTGTCAATTCCGAGAACTAAGTTTGTGTCGGCAACCGAATTTTCACTCTCCAGAACATCCAGTCCTGCCCCTGCTATTTTACCGCTTTTTAAGGCGTTATAAAGTGCTTCCGTATCTATGTGTTCCCCTCTTGCCGTGTTGATAATCACAACAGACTGCTTCATTTTCGCAATCGCTTTCTCGTCAATTATATGAAAATTGTTTTCCGTAAGCGGAGCATGGAGTGAGATAAAATCAGAACGTTCAAAGAGTTCATCCAAAGTTACATACTCAACTCCGTATTTTTCTTCCAATTCTTTTTTGGGGAAGAGGTCGAAGCCTAATATCTTCATATCAAAACCGTGAGCAAGATGTGCAAACTCTGCCCCTATCGCACCGACCCCGATAATCCCGACGGTTTTTCCGCCAAGCTCATAGCCCATAAGTTTTGTCGGATCGAAACATCCTTTTTCAAAATCTGATTGTGCGGTAAAAATTTTTCTACAAACATTCAGCATAAGCGCAAACGCAAACTCCGCAACACTTTTGTTTCCGTAGTTAGGAGATGTTTCGACCGCGATGCCGTGAGATTTGCAATAGTCTGAGTCCACGTGGTTGAACCCGACCGAGCGAAGTGCGATAAGTTTTAAGTTAGGAAATTTTTCCAGTACCTCCGCCCCCATTCTTGAGGTCGTGAACACGGAAATGATTTCTGCATCGTAAATATCTGCTCGTGGGATTTTTGCATTTGAATTAAGCAAGGAATTAAGTAGGATAAAATTTCCGTCGTTGTGTCGCTCCAAAAACTCAACTTCGTAATCTTCAACATCAAAAAATACTGTCTTCATGAAATATCACCTCTTCTTTTAAAGTTTTAAGGTGAAATTTTTTAGCTGCCATTCCCCAAGCAGGCGGTCATAAATAGACAATCTTCTCAAAAATCTTAAAAACAGGGTCTTTTAATTGTTCGACGGGGATTTCCTCGTCAAGTTCGAGCGTAATTATCGGGATGTTTCTTTCGACTCCGCAGTAGGTGCCGAAACTTCCGGGGGTCGGGTATCCGATACTCCCTTCTGCGGGATAGCCGATTATTTTTGAAATCTCTTGTGCCGCACGCTCGGCAGGCCCGTCATAGTTTACGACCTTATAAGGTGCGTGCAGGGTCAAAACCAATTCGGGCTTATACTCCGCCAAAATCTCGACTACAAAACGGGTTTCCGCCTCGCTTGCGGGCGTAACACCTCCAAAATATGGGGTCGTTGTGTCATCACAGGTTGCGTTTTCCCCCTCGTTTCGCCCCCAATTTTTTGTCGGGAAATTTCTGTTCAAGTCCACCCCGTTAGAATTTGTGCGGGTATTTTTTGCCATTCCGTCAGGGTTCAGGCATGGGATAAAGAGGATGGATTTGTCGTGCGTTTCAGTAGCCACCGTTGAGGCTAAATACTCGTCAATCAAGTATTTGCCCTGAGGTTCGTCCCCGTGGAAAACGCCGATTATAAGAACTTTTTTTTCTTTCAAGTTCTTGTTAAAAGTTTTCAGTTCAATCAGATTTCCGCAAGCTGTTTTGGCGGTTTTCAACACAACTACCACTACTTACCCCTCAAAAAGTGCGTTAATAAAATCTTCTGAGTTAAACGTCTTCAAATCTTCCATTTTTTCGCCAACACCGATGAGTTTTACGGGCAGTTTCATCTCTTTTGCAATAGCCAAAACTATCGCACCCTTTGCGGATCCGTCAAGTTTTGTGAGCGCAACCGCCGTAATATTTACGGCTTCGGTGAAAACTTTTGCCTGCTGTAAGCCGTTTTGCCCCGTATTTGCGTCAATCACGAGCAAACTATCTCTCAGTGCCTCGGGAGCGTTCTTATCAATTACCCCCTTAATTTTGGACAACTCTTCCATAAGGTTAAACTTGTTCTGCAGGCGTCCTGCCGTATCCACAAGGATTACGTCATAGTTTTCGGACTTCGCCTTTTGTATTGCCTCGTAAACAACCGACGCAGGATCAGCCTTATCCCTTCGTACAATGTCCGCCCCCGCACGTACCGACCAGATATTAAGTTGTTCTTCGGCTGCCGCACGGAAGGTATCCCCCGCAGCAATAAGGACTTTTTTCCCTTCCTGCTTAAATTTGTACGCAAGTTTTGCTATCAAAGTCGTTTTTCCGACCCCGTTTACGCCTGCAATAAAATATATATTCAAGCCGTTTTCGTCAAAATTCAATCTTGTCGAGCCTGCCTCATCCAATGTTTTCAAAAACTCTTGTTTTAAGTAGTTTTTCACCTCGGACGGTTTAATTTTTGTTTGCTTTCTCAAACTATCTACGATTTCGGAGGCATAGCCTACCCCTAAGTCCGCACCGATAAGCAAGTCTTCCATATCATCAAGCACAAACTCGGAAAATTCTTCCTCGCCCGATACCGTTTCAACAAGGTTCCCGACAAGGTTTTTTGCCGTATTGGAAACAGTTTTCTTCAAATTGTCAAAACTTTGAGAAAAAAACTTGAACATTACGCCAACCCGTTTTCTGCGATAACCTTTGCCAAAATTCCGTTAATAAAAGAGTAGCTGTCGTCAGTCGAATATTTTTTCGCCAACTCCAACGCCTCGTCGACCACAACCTTCATCGGTGCATCTTGGATGTATAAAAGCTCAATAATCGCTATTCTTAAAATATCCTTGTCCATTTTTACAAGTCTTTCGATGTCCCAATTTTTTGAGTGTTTTTTTATAACGTCGTCGACTTCCGCCCCGTGAGATTGAAATTCTTCGACAATCCTTATCGCATAATCTTTCACGTCGCTTTGAGAGTCTAACGTCGTAAACTCTGCAATTTCCAACGCCAAAAGAGCTTTTTCCGCAACATCCGTAATCTCGTCAATTCTTTCAATCATATCGGACGTTTTCGGCAGCGGAACAGGAATGTTAGACGCATCCATCGGGCGGTTCAAATTGATTTCGTGTTCCGCCTCGTAATCAACCATCTTATTTTTGAAATCCACCAACTTGCCCAGCGACAATTTTAAGTCGCTGTTTGCACTGTCCGTCAATACTCGGACGGATTTTAGGATAATGTCGTTTAAATCTTCTTTTGAATACTTTGCAACGCTTTTTTCAAACTGCGAAAAAAGTATAAATGCCAATTCTCTGGCTGCTCTGCGGGCTTGCATATATTTACCTCATTTATTAATAGTCTTACACAACCGATAAAATACCATAAACATAACCGACGGGCAAGTAAAATTTCTTTACAAATTTCGCCCAAATTTTCCACCATAACGTTATGTAAAATTCTTGATTAAATCACGAAAATTTGGTATCATCATTATATGGCTAATGTTGATAAAATCGAAGAGTTAAGGGAGCAATTAAGGCTCGATGCGGAGAATGTCGAGCTACGGTTTGAGTTTGCAAATGCTCTTTTTTCGGCAGGGTTTACGAAAGAAAGTTTGGCTCAGTTCAAGTTTTTGTCCGAAGTTCTCACGGATAAATTTGAAGTGTTTAACAAGCTCGGAATTTGTTACGAAAAGTTGAAGGATTTTAAAAACGCCGCAAGTGCTTACGAAAAAGCCCTCGAAATTAACCCCAAAAACCTCGATACTGTCTTTAACCTCGGGCTTGCATACGTTACAGTCGGCGAATTTGAGCTTGCTAAAATGTGTTTTTTGGAAATTTTGGGAAAAGACGAAAACGACTCAAACTCCTATTTTTACCTCGGGTTCTGTTGTTTCAAGCTGAACGATTTAGAGAGTGCCCTTGAGAGTTTCAAAAAAGTTGTCGAGCTTAACGACGAGGATTTGTACGCTCATTTTTATATGGGGAATATTTACAACTCGCAAGGAAATTTTGAGCTTGCAAAGCATGAATTTAACAGGGTGCTTGAGATTGACGAGGAATACAGTTGGGCATACTATAACCTTGCAAATATTGCGATAGCAGAAGAAGATTACGAGCAGGCAGTCGTTTGCCTTGACAGGACGGTTGAGCTTAACCCCAAGGACGAGGAGGCGTTTAGAAATTATGCAAGAATTTTGACCGTAAACGAGCTTTACGACGACGCAAGAGAGGTTATGGAGCGGGCGTTGGAAAGCTGTCCGAATAAGGGTAATATTTTATACTGTATCGCAAAAATTTATCAGGCGGAAGGCAGAAACAAAGAATATATTGAGTACCTGAACAATGCCATCGATAACTCTTCCACCTTAACGATTGCTGTCGAAGATGTTCGGCACGAGTTGCTGTTTGCACCAAAACCCGAAGGCTGATTTGCCCGTTTGGACTATGGACGCACGATCGCTTGTTAAATAAAATGGGCTTGTACTTATTTTTTTTAGTGATAACGTATTGTTGTAGGGAGAAATGTCATGGAAATTTTATTTATTATAGACCGATTAGAGTTGAAATATTTTGAGTTCAACAACCTTGTGACAAACTTTTGGATAATCAAAGAAATGCTCAAAAACCGTAAAACCGTTTACATAACCACGCTTGACAGGCTCGGAGTATGTGGAGGAAAAGGTTTTTGCCACTGTTTCAAATCTTTTGAGAAAGACGGGAACATTTTCTATGACAAGTCGTCCGTAACAAGAAACATCGAAGAGTTTCGCCTCGTAATGTTCCGCCAAGACCCGCCCGTCGATATGGATTACATAAATTCAACCTACGTGTTTGATTTTGTTGACAGGTCAAAAACTCTTGTGATAAACGAGCCGTCCGCCGTTCGTGATTTCAACGAAAAACTTCACGCAATAAAGTTTTCGCATCTTATGCCCGAACATATCGTAACATCTTCCAAGTACGATATAATGGAATTTCTTGCAGAACACGAAGAAATTGTCCTAAAACCTTTGAACAGATGTTTTGGGGCGGGGGTTATGACCTTAAAACGCGGGGATAAAAACACTGCCGTTATAATCAATTCCATGACAAATAACGGAGGGACGCTCGTTATGGTGCAAAAGTATCTCGAAAAAGCCAAGTTCGGCGACAAACGGGTCTTATTCCTCGGGGACAAGGTGCTTCCGTATTGTGTCCAAAAACTTCCGAGTAACGACGATTTCAAATTCAACGACCATTGCGACTCGAACATCGTAAAGGCGGAACTTTCCGATGAAGAGTTTGAAAACTTTACCCCCGTTGCAAAAGAGCTTGACAGGCTCGGTATTCCGCTTGTGGGGTTAGACGTAATCGACGGAAAGATTATCGAAATTAACGTAACAAGCCCGTGTTATTTCATCAAGGAGAACAATTTCCACCACGGTTGCAGTTTAGAAAAAGACATAACGAATTTCATCCTGAACCGTGTTGAAAATCGACTTTTGGCAAATGTCTAGGGATGATAAGAATTCTTTTTCCGGAAACGGATTTACCTGCAATCTTTGTCCTGTTTATCGATTTTGCCGTCAAAGTCGTTGTCGATGCCGTCCGAACAAGACCCGATTGAATATTTGCTCTCGGCTTTGACCGTGTGTTTAAGGTATTTGTCGGGGATTTTTGCCCAAAAGTATTCAAAGTATTCTTTGTACAACCTTGCCACTCTCGGGCTTTTTATGACGAGCGTGTTTTCGTCGTTGCGGACTTCCGCACTGTTAGAAAAGTTTGTCGACCCGAGAACCAAATACTCGTCGTCGATTATCATAACTTTTGCGTGCATTTTTCCCGCATAGTTTTCAACCTTTATCGGTATCCCGAATTGTCGCAACTCCTTAAAAGCGGAATGGCGGGAACTCGTATTTGTCGCATCGATAATCATTTTTACGTCCACCCCTCTCGAATGTGCCTGTTTTAGTGCGTCGGTGAGTTTCGGGTGAGTAAAAAGAAAGCTGGGAAGGTAGATATATTTCTTTGAATTGTTGACAAGCGGAACGAGGTTTGTCGAAAGTGCCTTGTCCTGCGGAGAAAAGAACACCGAAATTTCGGCGTCCCCGAGTTCTAGGTGTTGGTTTTGAGATGTTTTTGTTTTAAGCGTATGGAATTTACCCGAGAACATTTGCTCAAATTCTTTCTCGTAAAGGTTTGCGATTTGTTTTGAGTTAATTATCACGACATTGTTGTGGTTAAACCCCGAAAATCCCGTTGTGGAAAAGTTCATCGATCCCGTGTAGACAATCTGCCCGTCAAATACCGCAAATTTGTTGTGCATAAGTGCGTTTGTCAAATTGGGCTTATTTTGGATAAAGTCGGAACGCTTGTCGGGGTATTGGCGTAAAAAATCATCCGTTTCAATGTAGTAATTTTCACCTTTGGTTTTGGTGTCGTATACAATTCGGATTTTTACTCCGCGTTTTTGGGCGTTTTTCAGTGCCGTGTTAACTTTTTCGATGTTCGCCCAGCCGTAAATAGCCATATCTATAGACTTCACGGCAGAATTTATGTTACTAACAAATTCTTTACAAACAAGGTGGGTGCAATTCCTGTCGGGTTTTAGGATTGTGGTGAAATCCGTCAGGATGAGTTTTAAGCTCCCGTCTGTCACGACGTTTGGCGGAGGGGCTATATACTTTCCGTTTTGGATTTCGCTGTCGGGTTTAACGGCTTTTACCCCTTTCCCTTTTTCAATGTGGCAGAATTTACACGGTTTTGCGTCTTTTGGAAGATCTTTTTTCGGCACGATTATGGTGTCGCTTGCAATTAGCCCGTATTTGCAGTTGATTTCGTGGTATTTTTTACTCTTGTGGTTCATTATGACAAGGTTGAGTTTCTCGGCCGTTTTGAGCAAATTAGAAAACGCATCCTCGTTAACGGGTTTTCCGCCTTTTATCGCAAAGCCTTTTCGGACAAGGATTTCTTCATAGTTCTGTCCGTTCAGGTAAATGTCCGCCACTCGGCAATTTTGTCCGTAGTTTTTGTGTAATTTTACTTCAACGGCTTTCCCCGTTATCTCCAAATTTACGAACTCGTCTGTCAGATACCCGATTTTTAGCGATGTCGGGTAAGAAATCCCGACCTCTTTTGCAAGTTCGTGAGAGTTGTTCTTCAAATTTGCGGTAAATGTTTCTATGTTTGGCAGACAAAGCGTTTCTCCGTCGTCAAGAACTCCGTTTCCGTTCAGGTCAACCTGCAAAACCGTAGGCGTTACGGCTCCCAAAACCGTAGGACGACGTAAATATACCGTACAATAGCACAAAAATACTGCCAATATCAGCAAAAGAAAGAAAACAGCTCCCCGCTCTTTCATCGGCTAAACCTTGTGGTTGGAGATTTCAAACCCCATCTTAAAAATTTTATTCTCCAAAACTTTGTCCTGAGTAAGTTTAAACTCGGTATAATGGCTGTCGTTGTGAGTTCTGAGGTATGAGCAGGGATGAATAAGAGCTTCGACGATTTTGTCCTCCTCGTCGGACACCGTTCTAAGCCCCGCCTCAAGGGTTTTTTCGTCCATCATGCCCGTATATCCGACACCAATTAGAAAATCGTTTGTTTTTAAGTTGTAGTTTTTGAGCGTTTTGCGGTTTTGGATTGTGTAAGTGTTGAGCAAAATCACTTTCAAAATGTTTATCATAAACTTTATGTTAAACACGTACGCAAGCTCGGGGACTATGTAAAATTCTTCGTACTGGGTTCTTACGTAAGGGATTTTATACTCCGTCGCAAGCCTGCAAACAAGTCTGAAAATCGGAGGGATTGCGTGCGTGTGGCAGTGAGAATCAATATGATCGACAAATGTTACCGCTTGAATTTTTTCTATTTGAGCCCGAAATTCTCTTTCGATTTCCTCTAAGACCTCTTTTTTGCCGGCATTAAGCATAAAATACAGGTAAGACTTGTCAAAATTGCCGTCCTTGTCGGTTATGTACTTGCACCTTGTTAAAGCCTTTCCTTCGATAAGGTTAAGGTGAACTCCGACACTTAAATGTTGGCATTCGGGGATAATTTCATTCACGGCGGCGTCAAATGCGGGACAATTTGCCATAAGGCTTGCACTCCTGATAATCCCGTCATTGTAGCCTGTCAATACAGCCCTGTTAAAGTCCTGCGTCTTTCCGAAATCGTCTGCGTTAAGTATAAATTTGTTCATAGCCATTCCTCTGTTCGACTTACTAAGATTATAAATAAAACAGAAGAGCGGTGCAAGCGGAATTTGGAAATTATTACAAGTGTCTTAAATTTTTCCCGAGTTGTTTGACGCCTTTTGCGATTGAGGTTCCGAGTTGGTTGAGACATTTTCCCGCAACATATCCCAAAACCCAGCCGCCCAATAACGGTGTGCAAAACCCCGCACCCGCTCCGATTACGGGTAAAATATCCTTCAGTTGAAGGTTCTTTGCGGTTTCTTTTATCGCATATCCTGTTTTCGTTATAATTGACAGCGGACTTGAAAACTGCCGTTTTTCAGAGATTTTTTGTCCCTCGAGCCACCCTCTTCGTGCTTTTAACCTGTAATATTGTGTTGTCCGTTTTGCGTCGTCCAAGACCGAACGTGAACCCTTTACAACCGTTGACGGCAAATATCTTTGACCGTATTTGTTTGTTGTCGTCGATATTTTTTGTATTGTGTTTTTGCCAAATTGACTTACTCTGCCTACTTTCGACATCTTATCACCTTTATTTTGCAATTTTTTGTAACTCTTGCTACATAAAAATTGCGTTTCTTGTTATTTTGTTCTTTAATATAAGTAAATGTACACACATCATGGAATATAATATGAATAGCAGAGAAATTATAGCACAAGCAGAAAAAGAATTAAACACTCAATTTCAAATTATCGACGAAATAAGAGATTACAATCAGGAAAAAGTTTTGCAGGCGTTTATAGACAACAGGGTTGCGCCCGAGCATTTCTATACGGTTTCGGGCTACGGGCATGACGACTTGGGGCGGGAAGTCCTTGATAAAGTTTTTGCCCAAACTTTTAAGGCGGAAAAAGCAATCGTGAGGATCCATTTTGTCTCGGGAACGCACACGTTAGCGTGTGCATTGTTCGGAAATTTACGCCACGGAGATAAACTCGTTTCGGTTGTCGGAACTCCATATGACACGATGCAGGAAGTTATAGGCACAATGGGGGATGAAGAAACAAGGCGTTCTTCGCTTATCGGAAACGGGGTTTTATATGATGAGGTTCCCCTAAAAGACGGGGTTGATGTGGATTTTGACGGGATAAAACAAAAAGTTGACAAGACAACAACCATGGTCTTAATCCAACGTTCAAAAGGGTATTCGACAAGAAAATCGCTCACGATTGAAACCATAGAAAAAATTTGTACCCTTGTAAAATCCATCAACCCAACCTGTATCTGCTTTGTTGACAACTGTTACGGCGAATTTGTGGATAAACGGGAGCCGACCGAGGTCGGGGCGGACTTAATGGCGGGGTCTTTGATAAAAAATGCGGGCGGAGGTATCGTCGAGGCGGGCGGGTATATCGCGGGGAAATCCCTCGTGGTCGACAGAGCCGCAAACCGTTTGACGGCACCCGGGATTGGTGATGAGGGCGGTGCAATGTTTAATCAGCACAGACTTATTTTTCAAGGCTTCTTTATGGCTCCTTCGGTTGTCTCTGAAGCCGTTAAGGGTGCGGTTTTGGCGTCCAAAATTTTCGACAAAATCGGATATAATTCTTCGCCGAAATTTGACGAAAAAAGAACCGACATTATCCAAAATATAACCTTTAACGACCCCCAAAAACTGGAAAAATTTTGCAGGACAATCCAGTCGCTTTCGCCGATTAACGGTTACGTAACGCCAATTCCCGAATACATCCCCGGATACGAGGACAAAGTCATAATGGCGGGCGGAACTTTTATTGAGGGTTCGACAATCGAGCTGTCGGCGGACGGACCTATGAGAGAACCGTACGTTGCGTATATGCAGGGCGGTTTAAACTACGCCCACGTCAAAATCGCACTGAGACGGTTTTTGTCTGATAGTGATTAAACGATTGAGTGATTAAGTCACCAAAAACAAGACGTGAAGAAGTTATGCATTACCGTCTCCACACAAAAGTAGCCTGCGGCTACCCTTGTTGGAACAACTTGTAGTTACGTTCGATGTTCTTTGAAATTACGCTCTTGATTGATTCGTATTCCTGTTCAAGCGAATTGTGTTCCGTGTCGATGTTTTTCAATTCCATATCGTACTGTTGGTCTTTTGCCTGAATTTTCTTCATTTCTCTCGTGTATTTTGCCTCTGCAACGGTCGTGTCTACGTTTACCGTATCTTCGGTAATGTTACTGCAAGAAGAATACGATGTAGAAACCCAAGTGTTCGATTTATCTACCTGTTCCATATGTACAAGCCCGCTTTCAAACGCAAATTGCATCCATTCGGAGCTGTTTTGCAATTCGCCCGGCATAGTGGTATAACCTTCCTGCATTCTTTCATAAAGGTTTGTGTACCATTGTGCTTTTGCCGTTGCGTTTTCGTTCGGCTCATCTTTGTCAATCCAAGTATATTTAGGCTCACCGTAAATATCCAACATTTTTTCAATAAGATAGATGTCTTTTACCGCTGTTGCATTTAGGGGATATGCGATAGCGTCCGCATTGTCTTCGTCGACAATTTCTCCTAAGGAGTTTAGGTATATGTAACCGGTTTCCCCGCCTTCCGTCAAGAACGTGAACGGTAATCTGCTTCCGCCCGTGTTATCATCCACATCGGCAAACGGATTGTAGTGAGTTTGGTCTACGCTGTCATTTTTCCTGTCATTATCCAAGTCTTGATCATTCCAGTTTGTGGAAAATAACCAGTCGGCATCGCCAAGATAATCAATGTAGTCTTTTAAAGTTCCATTGAGTTTTCCGGCATCATCCATGCTAACCAAGTTTTTTTTACCGTATAAAAACTCTGCCAACGCTGACGCTGCGGCAACATAATCTTTTTTTGCATTGTATACAACCGCATTGTCAATCTCTTTTCCGTCTTCATCTTTAATTTTTACGTTTTTAGATTCAAACGGTTCTGATTTCAGATTGTTAATGGTATTATCTCTAAAGTAGCTGTACAAAGATTGTAATGCATCCAAAATATCTTCATCCGTAACTTTATAGTATTCAAGCGACCCGTCATAAGGTGAGCCGTCAGCTTGGGTTATGTAGTATATTTTAGCTCCCGGTTCGGAGCCGTTGCCGTACATATAATACTTGGTTGAAGTTGTACCGTCACCGTTTGTTGTTGTTTTGGTAAACCCTTTACTTCCGTCGAATTTATCCGAAGTGACTTCATAGTAATATAGTGTTTCATATCTGTAGTTTTCGTCATCAAAGTTTTCATTGTATTTGAATGCGGTAACAGGGAAGGATTCAATCCCCGTAACGTTTGACGCTTCAGAGGCGTTGTTGTAAGTAACGGAAGTCCCCGAGGTAACATATCCGACAAAATTGCCGTCCTT
>CAMAML010000018.1 GCA_945836835.1 uncultured cyanobacterium
TGGTTCAATCTGTTCAAACCTTCAGCAGCCTCTTCGGCATACATAAAGAACGGCATATTAACTTCCATATCGGAAAGTTTCGAGAAGAATTCGTTTTTCGTCATAAATACACCAATAACAGGTTTTTCAGGGTGTTGAGCCTTGATTTCCATTAAAGCGTTAGCAACGTCAATATCTTTCAAGCCCAAGAACGGAAGATAAATTGTGATAATCATATCGACGTTTTCGTCGGCAATAACCGTTTCAAGGGTTTGCTTGTAGTGTTCGATAGGTGCGGACGCAATCATATCGATAGGGTTCTTAACCGACGCCGCAGACGGAAGGAAACTTCTCAATTTCTCTTTTGTCTCGTCGGAAATTTTTGCCATTTGCATACCAAATTCGCAAACCGCGTCTGTTGCCATAATCCCCGGTCCGCCCGAGTTTGTGATGATAGCAACTCTGTCACCTTTCGGGATAGGGCAGTTTGCAAAAACTTTTGCGGTCGAGAAGAGGTTTTTCAAAGAAAATTCTCTGATTACACCCGATTGTTGCAAAAGTGCCGCAGCCGCTTTGTCAGCCCCTGCCAACGAACCCGTGTGAGAAGAAGCAGCACTTGCACCCGCTGCGGAACGTCCCGATTTCAGAGCCAAGATAGGTTTTTTCTTCGTAACTCTTGACGCCAATTTGCGGAAGTTTGCAGGGTTTTGGATAGATTCCATATAAAGCAAAATTTGTTCAACATCAGGTTCGTTTTCCCAATATTCGATAGCTGTTTCAGCGTTAACGTCAGCTTGGTTACCGATAGAAATGAATTGAGCAAACCCTAAGTTCAAGTCTTTCAAGATGTTCAGGATACCGCCGCCCAATGCACCGGATTGAGAAACGAAACCGATGTTTCCTCTCTCAGGAAGAGATTCCGCAAAACATCCGTCCATTCTGACGTCAGGGTGAGTGTTTACAACGCCCAAGCAGTTAGGACCGACACATCTCATGCCGTATTCCTTAACCTTTGCCAATAATTGAGCTTCGGCTTCAGCACCTTCCTTACCCGTTTCTTTGAACCCTGCCGTGATTATGCAAAGCCCTTTGATACCTTTTTCGTGGCACTGATCGATTGTCGATAGAACGAATTTTGCGTTAACGACGATAATCGCCAAGTCAACTTCGCCCGGAATTTCGTTAACAGAAGTGTATGCCTGTAAACCTTCAATAATACCGCCTTTAGGGTTTACGGGATAAATCTTACCGTTAAACTTGTACTCTTGAAGTCTCTTCATAATGTCTGAACCGATGGTGTGTTCTTTTGTGGACGCACCAACTACCGCAATGGATTTCGGTTTCATGATTTTGTCTAAATTAGCCATTTTTTAGTCCTTTCCTTTTATCTAAAAATATTTCTTTTATGTTTTGAATGATTGATTTTTTACTAATACTTTTTTTATAAAATTCAGAATTTTCATGTTCTAAAATTAAATTCTTAATTTTTGCCAGCCAAACTCCGGCATCAGTGCTGTCTGTAAATGTTTTTGCCGTTGGTACGGTAGCTGTTTTTACTTGAGTCCAAGCTAAAGTATATTTTGGCGTTTCACCATTACCGGAGGAAAGTATGTCAGGTCTTGTGCTACCCTCAATATTTAGTATCAATTTATCTTTTTTAGCAACAGTTTCCACAATATCAGGCATAATTTGTTTTAATACTTCAGATTGTTTAGAACTTAATCTGCCTATATTAACCGAGCCATTAAATTGTTGATTAGTTTGTACTCTCTGAATTATCATCTTAATACCCGTTCACAATCCATTCCCGTACCCGTAACTTTGAGCCTAAACTTTCTGCAATTTTTTCGCAAGCCTTAATGTCCAGACGCCGACCTTTGTATCCGTCAACAATGCTGGAAACTACAGAAATTTCTTCATCCGAGCATGCCTTGATAAATTTTTTCACTTCTTCGTAAGCGTTAGCGAATTTCGGCTGAGAAAGCTCGTCGTATTCTTCACTGTTTGCCCCGTTTAGGCTCACCGAAAACTCGTCAACAAGCCCTTTTAACTCGGGAACGACATTTCTTTTGTGGACAAAATTTGCGTGTCCGTTGGTATTTACCCTGATTTTTACGTTCGGAAACATTGCCTTGATGTATGTAGAAAGCTCTTTTAAATAATCGAGCTTGAGCATCGGCTCTCCGTACCCGCAAAAAATCACCTCAAATACGGCGTTCTCGTCCCCAATCCCTTGAAAACTCAAACACGCGTCAAACTGCTTTTTCAGCTCCGCAATCGAATAATTTTCGTCATCAAGCCACAAGGTCTGTCCGCAAACATCATCCTTGTCGTTTCTGAGACAAAAAATGCAATCGTTGGTGCATCTGTTTGTGAGGTTTATATATATCTTTCCGTCAAGTAAGTAAACTAAAGTGTTTGACATTATTGCCCTTTCATCAACAGAATTATTGCATGCACAAAAAAAATTTACAAGTGAAAATTTTTTGAAGAAGTGACTAAGTTCAATCGGGAAATTGGCGTTCGTGAGACGCCCAAATAAATGTAAAATTTACCCTCTACCTACGGGAGGCGGATTTTGCGTAGAGTGTAGTGAGCAGAGCGAACGCACTCGAAGTAGCGCGGAGCGAAGTGAACGGCAGTTTGTGGCAACAAACGGAGTGAACGACAGCGTAGCGTGAAGCAATAATCCAAGACAAGGGTTGTGGCAGTTGCCGAAGGATGAGGCTTACTGCCACAGGTGAGGGGGCGGTCAGCTACTTTTTAAGAGACTAAGTCACTTACTTAAAAATCCTAAGTATAAAATTCAAGATTTTTGTGACAATATCTTCCTCTTCTTCAGGGATATTGTAAACGGGCTTAGATGAGAAATTGAATGTATCTTCGCCCTTTGAGCCGAAAATGCTTGAGCTGAATTTTTCTTTTCTGTTTTCTTCTTCCTGATCACCGCCCTGCTGCATATAACCGAGGTTTCCCCCGCCTCCGTCATTGTTCATGTTGGCAGTTTCCCTGATGACAGGTTTAATGCTTGCGAGATTGAAATTGTAGTCGCTCATGATTGTCGCCTTTATGTTTCCGCCTTACATATATATAAAGTCAAATTTTCATGAAGAAATGTTACGAAATTGATAGAATTGTTACAAAAATTTACAAGGGGCGACACGTGCTGTTCAGGGAATTTTACCAAGGCGAATAGTCAAATTTTTCACGTTCAAGTACCCGTGCGGTACAGAACAGACCATTATACGATGAATGAGAATTTTTATCACAAAATTCTCCATATGATGAAACACGCCCTCTTTCCCCGAATGGTCTGATGCTGTTTGTTGCAGTTCTTGTAGCAAAAGAAAAATAGTCTTTTCCTGCGGTATTAGGTTTTTTATCACCATTGATGTCAATGAAGAAATACCATGCACCGTTTCCCCCACTCCAAAAACCTAGTGACATCCCGTTTTCCAATCTGATTTTATAATATAAAGAATGCGTATTTGGTTGCCATACATAAGGCGTGCTACCATCCAAAGCATACTCAACTTGCGGGAAGCATCCGGCGGAGCGACCACAATCTTTTGAAATTTTTAAGTACGGTTCGTAGAGTTTCTTCACTTTCTCGGCACCGGCATAAGAGTTTTGCGTGCCTACATCCAAATACTTTAAATCACCTTCTTTTGCAACAATCATACGTGTTGCTGTATTGAGCATGGCGTAGGCTTGTTTGAGCTGACTTATCAAAATTCTTTCTTCGACTTTTTGTATTAAAATCGGCATGGTCACCACCGCCACTACGCCTATTACGCCGAGAGTGATAAGTACTTCTGCAAGAGTAAAGCCTTTTTTTATGATGTGAGAATACATGTTTTTCGAGGTATGGAGAACCCTGTGTCCCTTCGTCTCCACACAAGAGTAGCCTTCGGCTACCCCTTCGTCTCCGTACAAGAGTGGACTCTGTCCACCTTCTGCTAATGTAAAAGCTGATTTTTCTTTCTTAGTCATTTAGACCTCCTTTTTACTTATGTATAACCGTCCGCCGTTCAAGAGTATCCTGTAGCTACTACTTCCATACGCTATTTTTTTCGGATAACGAACTTATCATATTAACATTATAACATACTAAGTTAGTTTTTGCAATATTTGAACGCTGGAATATATGTTAAATTTTATCTGTCACTGTTAGACTTACTGAAATGGAGGGAAAATGAACAAAAAATTACTTGGAAAAAGATTTAGAGAAATCAGAAAAAAATTAGGCTACACGCAGGAAAAATTTGCCGAAATCGCAGGGATAGAACCGCAATCAATCAGCAAAATCGAGTCGGGAAAGAACTTTCCGCTCTTGAGTAACCTGGAAAAAATCGCCAAAAAACTCGACATCAGCCTTGCCGATTTTTTCGTTTACGAGCATAAACAAACACCCGATGAGCTAAAACAAATCTTAAACTCTACCTTCGACACCCTCCCCGATGAGGACAAAGAAAAAGCCGTCAGGCTGATTTTAGCCCTGAAACTCTAACCTTCACCACCAAATAAAAAAATACGGGAGCCGTTACGCTCCCAATAAACGAAAGAATTTTTAATAAGATTTTACATTTCACGTATACATTATACACCATTTTCACGGATATGTCAATTTTTGGTAGAATAAGTATACACTTAAAGTGTATATTATCCCCCTCGATTATACGCTATACCACCCGCCACTTCCGCACTATCCCCGTATTTTAAATGATTTTCCCGCCCGCCGATTTTTCACCGTATATTAACTTTTGTAACAAACTTTGGCAAAACTGAAATTTTTAAATCGGTATATACTTTATATATACACAGAGAGCAAAACAGAAAAGAGAGAGGTCGAGAGTATGGCAGTTGCGAATTTGAAAAAAATTGACGAAAAGCTGAACAATCTTTATAAAGATCAAGTTACGACAAATATTTCAAAAGATGCATTTGTTGACCGCTCGGACATATTGCTTGCACAGATGAATTTTATTGCGGTAGCGAACAAGCAGGCACTGCATATTAAATAGATTTTTTTATATACTAACTCCAATAATTTTTCCCCTACAAATTTTCACCTGATTTTAAAATTTTGTTTTAAATCAGGTTTTTTTTTGCTAATTTATAGATATGCATAAACGTAAGTACAAAGTTTCCAGATTAGCGCAAAAATTTGCGATGAGGATAAGATTTGAGCGGGAGCGACGGGGATTTTCGCAGGAAAAACTCGCGAAGTTTTCGGGGGTGGGGCGTTCAACGATTTCTCAAATCGAGGGGTTGGTGAGTTCGCCGACGCTTGATGTTGTCGAGAAACTCTCGAGAGCCTTGGGTTACAGCCCGTACGAGCTGATTGCGGACGAGCAGATTGTTATGTAATTTTGCAACAAGTTTTTACCCTCGTTTAAATCTTAATTTTTCGTTAAGGATTTCGGATTTTTTCACAAATTGGTATATAAATGATATTGTTAGTTAGGTAGAAAAATAGGAAAAGGAGAAAAATATGTTAAAACCACTTGGCGACAGAATTGTTGTAAAAGTTATTGAAGATACCGAACAAACTTCGGGTGGAATTTTCATTCCCGACAGTGCAAAGGAAAAACCTCAAAAGGGTGAAGTTATTGCGGTAGGTTTGGGCAAACTTAACGACAAGGGCGAAAGAGAACCGCTTGACGTTAAAGTAGGCGAGACCGTACTTTACGCAAAGTATGCGGGAACGGACGTTAAAATGGACGGAGTTGAGTACAAAATCTTGTCCGTAAAAGATGCGTTGGCAGTGATTGAATAATTCGTGACAAAGCAAAAAGGAGAAAATAAAAATGGCAAAACGTATAGTTTTTGATGAAGAGGCAAGAAAAGCTCTTCTTAACGGTATTGACGCCGTTGCAGACGCGGTCAAGGTTACCCTTGGACCAAAAGGCAGAAATGTCATCTTAGAAAAAAAATTCGGTGCACCACAAATCGTTAACGACGGTGTAACGATTGCAAAAGAAATCGAACTTAAAGACGGGTTGGAAAACGCAGGTGCTCAGTTGTTAAAAGAAGTTTCTTCCAAGACAAATGATGTAGCCGGCGACGGTACGACAACAGCTTCCGTGTTGGCTCAAGCTATTGTCAGAGAAGGTTTGAAGAACCTCACCGCAGGTGCTAACCCTATGTCTATGAAACGTGGTATCGACAAGGCGGTCGAACTTTCCGTTAAAAAGATTAAAGAAATGTCAAAACCTGTTAATACAAAGGCTGAAATCGCACAAGTTGCGGCAATTTCGGCAGGAAACAACAAAGAAATCGGTGAATTAATCGCTGAGGCTATGGAAAAAGTCGGGGCGGAAGGCGTTATCACAGTTGAAGAATCGAAATCTTTCGGCACTAATTTGAAGGTCGTCGAAGGTATGCAGTTTGACAAAGGTTACCTTTCACCTTACTTCGTAACCGACGCCGAAAGAATGGAAGCGGTTCTTGAGGACGCTTACGTTCTTTGCGTTAACAAGAAAATCAACCTTATTTCGGACTTGGTTCCCGTTTTGGAACAGGTTGCACGTGACGGACGTTCTCTGTTGTTGATTGCGGAAGATGTTGAAGGCGAGGCACTTGCAACTTTGGTCGTAAATACTATGAGAAAAGTTTTGAGAGCGGTTGCGGTTAAAGCTCCGGGGTTCGGCGACAGAAGAAAAGCTATGCTTGAAGATATTGCAATCTTGACGGGTGGCGAAATGTTCACCGAAGAACTCGGCATCAAGCTGGAAAACGTTACAACTCAAATGATGGGTAGAGCAAAACGTGTTACGGTTACAAAAGACGAAACGACAATCGTCGTAGGCGAAGAAACAAAATCAGCCGTTCAAGACAGAATTAAGCTCATCAAACGCCAAATCGAGGCGTCGGACAGCGAATACGATAAAGAAAAACTTCAAGAACGTATGGCTAAACTCTCGGGCGGTGTTGCGGTTATCGAAGTCGGTGCTGCATCCGAAGTTGAGTTGAAAGAAAGAAAATTGAGAATTGAGGACGCACTCAACGCAACCAGAGCGGCAAATGAAGAAGGTATCGTTCCGGGTGGCGGTGTTGCTCTCGTAAGAGTTCAACAATACCTGAAAAACGAAATCGAATCGGTCGATTTTTCATCCGACGATGAAAAAATCGGGTTCAAGATTTTGACATCTTCACTCGACGTACCTCTAAGAGCAATCGCTCGTAACGCAGGTGCAAGCTCCGACGTTGTAATCGACATCGTAACTTCTCACGAAAAAGCGTACGGCTACGACGCTTTGGATAACAAATACGTTGATATGTTCGAGGCAGGTATCGTAGACCCTGCAAAAGTAACTCGTTCGGCATTGGTAAACGCCGCATCGGTCGGTTCAATGTTGTTGACGACGGAAGCAGCGGTTATTGAAATTCCTGAAGAAAAATCTTCTATGCCTCAAATGCCTGCCGGCATGGGCGGTATGGGCGGAATGATGTAATTTTTACGTCAGCCGTTGGATTATTGAAAATCGGGCGAAATCAATAGATTTCGCCCGATTTTTTGGGAAGTGATTAAGTTTTTACGTTATTTTGGCGTCGCATAATACCAAAAATCCCGTAAAAACTTAATCACTTAATACACTTAGTCACAAAATACGAGGCGTGAAAAACCTTGTGCCCCTTTGGTAGCACACAAGAGCAACATACGGCTACTTGACAATTTTCTTTACGGCGTCGGTTATGTCGTCACCGCCGTACAAGACAACGCCTTTTGAGATTATCATCTTGTAGCCGTTTGCTTTTGCATACTCGTTTATCGTTGCGGAAATACTATCGTCTATCGCTTTCAGTTTCGTTACATATTCTTTTTCCAGCTTGTCACGTTTTGCGGAAAGCTCATCAACATACTTCTTCTCTACCGACTTCTTTTTGCCTTCATCATCCACCGAGGCAACCTCTTTTCTCGCCGTTTCTATGTATTTTATTATATCTTGTGCCGTTTGCTCTTGAGATTTTTTTAACTCCTTAACCTGTGATGACGAGTTCAAAACCTCTTGAACATCAATTATCCCAATCTTGCAGTTGCAAGGTGTTTCGGACATCGCCGTCGTGTTCACCAAAAGCCCCAACCCGAATGCTGCTATTGTCGCACAAATTATAGTTTTGTTAAGTTTCATTAAATTACCCCTTCTTTTTTATACTTCTTTCAGTCGGT
Source organism: uncultured cyanobacterium (assembly GCA_945836835.1). Classification (GTDB taxonomy): domain Bacteria; phylum Cyanobacteriota; class Vampirovibrionia; order Gastranaerophilales; family Gastranaerophilaceae; genus UBA1221. The sequence goes on from CAMAML010000018.1 coordinate 8,153, forward strand.
TTTTCGTGGTTCTCATACATCATACGATTGATTTTTGTCCGGTTTTCTTTACAAGACCCTACCAACCCATTATAATAATAACTGCTGAAGTTTATATTTTGCTAATTTATGAACTTTTGTAAAAAAAAAGCAATAAAAATTTAGAAACTGTTTTTATTAGTGCATGTAGGTAACACAATATAGTCGTGAAGTAATATTTTAAAGGTATAGTATGAGTAAATCGCGTACAAAAACAAATAAACTCAATTCACTGATGTCGGCAACGGCACTGGTTGCAATCGGGCTTGTTGTTGCGGGGGGTCCTGCGTTTTCCGTTGAATACAGCGGAAACCAGAATTTTCAGTATTTGCAATCCCAAACGGGACTTAATTATCAGCATAGCGAAGATATGTTAAAGCAAAAAAGGCTTCAATCGGAGTCTAATCAAGGATATCAGGATTACGTGGACTACGGTCGCAGCGGTAACCCTTATCAGAATAACCAAAATGTTGTAAACGACTATAACGAACAAAATTACATGCAGGGTGGTATTCAGGACTCTGACACACAAAGTGTTTACGTTAACTCGGTAGAAGTTTCGCCGTCACAAATCTTGACAAAAGATGAAGTTGACCAAATCGTTCGCCCGTTGATTGGCAAAAGCGTCAACATTGACAACATCAAAAGGGTTGTTGAAGAAATTAACAGAAAATATGCGGAACGAGGTTTTGTAACCGCACGTGCGTTTTTGCCCGAACAAACCGTTCAAAACGGTGTTATCAGAATTGAACTTGTTGAAAGTAAGGTCGGAAACGTTTCCGTTGAGCAAAACAGATGGACAAAAGACAGCTACATCAAAGCAAGAATGCCTCAACAGGAAGGTGAATTGTTTGACATCGTTGAACTTGAACGTGATATTATGGACTTTAATCGTTACAACGAAGGCGTCAACTTAACCGCTAACCTCAAGGCAGGCGAAAAAGAAGGTACGACGGATATTGAGCTTAAGGCTCACGAAAGATTTCCGTTCCACGTAACGGCAATGATGGACAACGCAGGTCGTTATCAAACGGGTCATATTCGTGGCGGTGCAATGATTACGGCTGACAGCTTATTCGGTTATAGAGACAAGATGTCCGTAGGTTCATATTTTTCAGGCGGTTCTGCCAGCCCGTTCTTTGATTATAACGTGCCTGTTAACCGCAAGGATGGTCGTTTAGGGTTTATGTACAGTTCGACTTTCTCAAAAATCAAGTATGGAGCGTATTCTCCGCTTGACATCAGAAGCCGTGCGTACACTTATTCGTTATACTACACTCAACCGCTTATCAGAAAACCCGGATTTGAGTTAAAGAGTTATGCGTCTTTGAACTACAAGAGAGCCGGCTCTTATATGGGTATTTTGAACCAGTTCGGGATTGACGACGAAATCAGTATGGACAACGTAACAAGTATCGACGCGGCATTGAACTTGAGAAAAGATACCAAGTACGGTATTTGGTATTTGAACCAAGGTGTCGGTTATGCAATTCCGTTGTTTGATAAAAATTCTAATTACTTTAAAATATTCGGTGGTGCAGTCAGATTGCACGATTTCTCTCACGGTGTAATCGGTCAGTTGAGAGGTAACTACCAAATTATCCCTAACAACAAGTATATTCCGTACATCGACCAATTCCAAGCAGGTGGTCTTGCAACCGTCAGAGGGTATCAGGAAGGTGCGATGATTGGTAAAAACGGGTTCTTTACGAGTGCTGAATTAATGTTCCCGCTTATGCCAAGACAAATAACAAGTCCTCGTTCGGGTGAAAAAATTCCGTTTATCGGAAAATATGTTAAAGGTGCGGTATTCGCAGACTTCGGCGGAGTGTTCCCGCAAGTTGACGAATACCAGTACGGGGATCATCACTTTATGGCATCACTCGGTATGGGACTTAGGGTACAGCTTCCGGGCGACTTGACTGGTCGTATGTATTGGGGCTTCCCGCTCATTAACAGCAGAGAATATCTTGGTAGCAAGACGGGTCGTTTCCACTTTGAGTTGACTATGGAACCTAACTTTGACGCGTTGTTGAGAAAACGTTATGTAGAGGCTAAACCGCAGGCACCTGCACAGCCGCAGCCTGCACCACAGGAACCTGTTAACAACTACGATGATATTCGTCACTACGACTACTTTAACGACGGTGGCGGAGGCTCACTGTAAAAGATCTGAAAAATACCTCGGAAATATCCGAGGTATTTTTTTCGCAATTTATTCGTGACTAAATAACTTAGCGTAACTTAATAAGAATTTTGTTTAATTATTCGATAAAGTTTTCTCTTACTATCAAACGACTGACGCTTTATTATCTCTATCATTTCTTTTTCCAATTCTTCATCAGGCTTGAGATACTCATAATCAAAAAAATTGTCGGGAAGTATCCCGAACTCTTCCATAATCTTTAAAACTGTTTGCATTGAAGGAAAACTCTTACCGTTCTCAATATTGCTGAGAGATGAAGGCTCTATCCCTATTTTTTCGCAAAATTTTTCCTGAGTAAGATTGTAGTTTTTGCGAATTTCCTTAACCTTTTGCCCGATAAGAATTTTCTTCTGTTCCATAAAAAATCTCCTTTTTAATATATAAAGCATAGTATTAGAATTAAAAAAATTACATAGTCTAAACACAATAAAAGTATTGACTTTTTCGTGTAAACACTATATAATATATACATAAGCATAAATTTATGGAGGTATTTTGATGTTAACAAGAAGTTTTGGAGTGAGAATTGATGAATTTAAAAGAAACCACAAGGCGAAAGCCTTTACCCTTGCCGAAGGTGGACATAGTCCACTCTTGTACGGAGGTAGCCGAAGGCTACTCTTGTGTGGAGACGAGGGGACACAAGGTTCTCCACGCCTCGTAAAAAGGGGTTTTACTCTTGCCGAGGTTCTCATTACGTTAGGTGTTATCGGCGTTGTAGCGGCGGTGACGATGCCGACATTAGTCACGAATATTCAAGAAAGGGTTAGGAAAGAACAGGTTAGGACGGTTAAATATAAATTTACCAAAGCAACTGACAAGATGAACTCACTCGGCAAAATCGGGCGGTATAATTCAACCATGGATTTTGTAAACGAACTCAAAAACCACTTGAGTATAGCAAAAATATGTGACAAGGACCACCTTGGCGAATGCTGGGGCGGAGAAAGTTTTAGTAATATTGGGACAGGTAGCAGTCTAAAAACGTACAAGGTTGCTGAGTTAACAACGGGCAAAACTCTTGAGGCGTTGCAGGCAAATTCAGGCGATATGGATACAGTCGGGATTGTGACAGGTGACGGGACGCCAATTATCTTAACTTACG
>CAMAML010000019.1 GCA_945836835.1 uncultured cyanobacterium
CCATGGTATTATAAAGGAAAATAGGAGGAATTATGGCAGACATCCCGATAATAACCGTTATAACACCGACAAACCGAATGATACAGGAAGGGTTGACCGACGAGTTTAATTTGCTCGTAAATCTTTTGGACAAGCAAACCTATCCCGAAGTTGAGCATTTAATAATAGACAACGGCTCAATGGATGATACTCAGTTGTTGCTGAAAGACTACAAAAACAAAGGGTATTTAACATTTTATTCGGAAAAGGACAACGGAAAATATCAAGCCTTAAACAAGGGTATTATGAGGGCAAAGGGCAAGTATGTCGCATTTTTAAGTTGCGATGACTTTTTCCATGACATTACGGGCTTGGACGAGGTTGTGAGCCTTATGGAGGCAAACGACGCCGATTTTTCATTTGCACCGGCTTATGCAATACATCCCGAGGGATACGTTTTCACGTTTGAACCAACGATTTATAATGCGTTTCAAGTTATGCCATGCTCAAGGCAAGCGATGGTGTTTAAGAAAAGCACACTGGAAAAGATTGGATATTTTGATGAAAAATTCAAGGTTTTGGGCGATTTTGACCTTATAATAAGGTTAATTCTAAACAGAGCAAAAGCAATCAGGATAACCAAAAATTACACGACATACAGGTTAAATGCAAAAACATTTGAATTTCCGGAGAAAGCCGAAGCCGAATGCAGAGCCATATTCATAAAAAATTACAGAAATCTCTATCCGCTGACTACCGAGATGGTAGACAAAATGCTTAATTTTTCGGAGTTTCCGCAAGGGTTGCTCGAAAAATTATCGGGATATTTTCCGCCGGAAGACAAGGAGTTGTTCTTCCAAGCATGTGAAGAAATGCATAAACTGCGTGTGGACGCACTCCAAGCACAACAAAACGGAGAGGAAAACGTCGAGTAAGTTTTTCGAAGTTGCATGCCAAATTTCTTTGTGCTAATCTTCGATTGAAGATTGGAAAATCATTATGACCATAGAAACAGATTTGGAAGAAATAAAGAATATGTGTGCGATGTGCGAGAACTGTACATTGGCAAAATCGAGAACCCAAACGGTATTTTCGGCGGGAGTTCCCAATAATAAATTAATGCTTATCGGTGAGGCTCCCGGGTTTTATGAAGATAAACAGGGCGAGCCGTTTGTCGGGAAAGCGGGGCAGTTGCTGGACAGAATTTTTAATTCAGTCGGACTTTCGAGGCAAAAGAACATATATATTTGCAACACGATAAAATGCCGACCGCCCGAGAACAGAGATCCTTTGCCGGAAGAAAAAGCGGCATGCCGAGCTTTTTTGGACGCGCAGATAGAGATATTGAAACCGAGAATAATTTTGTTGTGCGGAAAAGTTGCCCTGACTTCTTTTATAAACACTACAAACGGGATAACGAAGATGAGAGGGAAGTGGTTTGAAGGGCCCTACGGAAGCCGTATGATGCCGATATTTCATCCGTCGTACCTGTTAAGAAACGACTCACACGAAAAAGGCAGTCCAAAGTGGCTGATGTGGCAGGATATACAAGAGGTAAAACGGGTTTACGACGAGCTTGCGGAGGAATAAACCGGCGAAAAAATTATCCTAAAAAATTTTTGAACAAAAGTCTTGACATTAAATTTTTTTTATCATAGAATAGAGCTTGTCAGGAATGTGAGGGAAAAACCCCGAACATAGGGAAGTAAGAACAAGCCCCCATCGTCTAGAGGCCTAGGACAACACCCTTTCACGGTGTAGACAGCGATTCGAATTCGCTTGGGGGTACCATAAAAAAGACCACTCATCTCGTCGGTCTTTTTTATTTACCGTATAATAATAAAAAGCCTCTTTCAAAAGAGGCTTTTTCTATTATTGTTCGCAAATTACATAATCGTCAAAACTTCGGACAGCGGTTTTCGTGTCGGTGCTTGCGGGACATCTTCGTAGTATCCGAGCGGAATGAGGGTGGATATTGAGTATTCATCGCCAAGGTTGAGCAGTTTTTTTATCTCGGGTTCATCTATTATTCCGAGGATAACGCTCCCTATTCCGAGGTTGAAAGCCGCAAGGCAAAGGGTTTGGGCGTTCAAGCCCGCATCAAACGACTGCCAGTGAGAGCCTTTGGCGGTTGTCGGCGTTCCGTCGGGATTGTAGCCCGAGATGCCGTTTGCCGTAATTTGTACCATAAGAACTTTTGAACGGTTTATTATATTCGTGTTCCATTCAAAACCGCAGACGCAATTTTGTGCAATCTCTGATTTGAGTTTCTCATCTTTTATTGCAACGTAGCTGACTGTTTGAGAATTTTTCCAGCTCGGTGCAAATTGTGCCGTGCGGACAATTTCTTCAATAGTTTCGTTTGAAATTTCTTTGTCCGAATAGGTTCGGATACTTCTTCTTGAAAGTATACAGTCTTTTGTTTCCATAACATAACTCCTTATTTTCTATAAGAAAATTATATTATAAAAATAAAAATTTAGTCTAAATTTTTTCGCGGCTGTGGGATTTTTCTTCTATATATTTAACCGCATAAACAGCAGCTACGGCACCGTCGGCGGTCGCAGTGATGACTTGTCTTAACGGTGTATTTCTGACATCCCCGACGGCATAAACGCCTTCAAGACTCGTTTGCATGGTGGTATCCGTTACAATAAACCCTTTTTCGTCTTGCTTTAATTGAGTGCAAAACATTTCCGTATTCGGTTTTATCCCGATGTAAGGGAAAACCCCGTCGACGTTCAAAATCCCTATCTCGGAAGTTTTGACGTTTTTAGTGATAACCGAGTTCACGAGAGCCTCGCCGACGATTTTTTCTACGACGGTATCAAAGACGAACTTGATTTTTTCATTTTTAAAAGCCCGTTCCTGTATAATTTTGTCAGCTCGAAGTTCGTTTCTTCTGTGGATTACGTAAACTTTTTTTGCAAATTTTGTTAAGTACATTGCCTCTTCTATTGCGGAATTTCCGCCCCCGACGACGGCAACGACCTTGTCCTTGTAGAATGAACCGTCGCAGACGGCACAGTAGCTTACCCCTCTCCCGACAAATTCTTTTTCACCTTCAACTCCGAGTTTCATAGGGCTTGCACCCGTTGCGATGATTATCGTTTTCCCCTCAAAGTCGAACTCTTTTGTGCTGATTGTTTTTGCGACAAGGTCGACGTTTTCGATTTCCTGCATCGGAAATTTTTTTACCTTGAACATATCCGCATGTTGTTCAAATTTTTCTGCCAAATCATATCCGCCGATTTTTAAAAACCCCGGATAATTCTCCAATTCCAAATAATTTGAGGGTTGACCGCCAAACATACTTGTGTCGATGATTGCCGTCGAAACCGCCCCTCTGCTTGCGTAAATTCCCGCAGAAAACCCCGCAGGACCTCCGCCTAAAATGATTGTGTCAAAGTATAATCTTTCCTTCATATAACTTCCCCTTAAATTTAATCCTCAGTAATGTTTCCCCCCGAGATTTTAGTCCCTTTGAGGGTGTAAGTTGCTTTCTTTTCGCCGCCGTTGGGTGAGGTCAAAAGCAGATAATTTTTGCCGACAAACCTATCTCCCGAAATAGTTATCTCGACCGTATCGGTTAAATTTTGGTTGTCGTAGTTTCCCGATTTGGAAAATTTTACCGTATTATTTTTCACAAACTCCACGTCCACGGAGGCTTTTGCCCCCGAAAGCGGGTTACTTAAAGTAATGACGTCGGAGGTTTTAAATAAGTTCCAAATATCGACCCCGAGCGGCTTAAATGTTCCGACGGCATTGGTTGTTTCGAGGTTTGAGACAACCCGCCATGTTCCCATAAGCTCTATCGGTACTTGTGAATTTAAGGATACTCCCGCTCGGAGAAGGGGTGTGTCGTTTGCACTTGCACCGCAAACCGTAAATATCCCGAAAATTATTGTAAAAAAAGTTTTAACCGTTATTTTAATCATACCAAATTATATAATGAAACGACCGCAAAAATCAACCGTCAGGCAGTCGGTAGCACCCGATTATTTTTCGAGGTTTGCAATCGCATATTCGCAGCATTGCTTTACAAGATTGTTTAGCGATACCCCTTTTTTCTGTGCAATCTCGGACAACGTTTCCACTAAATTCTTTGGTAACCTGAATGTTTTGTTAATCATTTCTTCTTTTTCTACTTTGAACATACAATCTCCTTTTATGTAAAGAATAAAAACAAAAAACACAAAAATATATACTTAATATTTCAAGTGTAAAATACACTTGAAATGTTCGTGCAAATGTGTTATGATAAATTTGCACATGGGGTATACATAGGGATAGACATTTAGCAAAAGAAAGGAGTTGGACGTATGAGTTCAAACAGGATTAGAAAACAAAAAAAATGGCGAGGAGGCTTCACTCTTGCTGAGGTTCTTATCACGTTGGGCGTAATCGGTGTGGTGGCGGCGGTGACCATGCCGACTTTGGTCACGAATATTCAAGAGCGGGTGAGAAAAGAACAGGTACGCACGGTTAAGTACAAATTCACCAAAGCTACCGACAAGATGAACTCACTCGGCAAAATCGGGCATTATGACTCGACAATGGACTTTGTAAACGAATTGAAAAAGCACCTCACAATCGCCAAAATCTGCCAAAACAACGAACTTGACAAATGTTGGCCCAGCGAAAGTATTAACGCTTACAGCGGTAGCGGTACCACATTGACGGAATTTCCCGTTAAAGACCTGAAAAAGGGTGTTAACTTGAAGGCGTTGGCACTTGGAACAAAAACAACAGAAACCGTCGGGATTGTGACGGGCGACGGGGTGCCAATGTTGCTTGTTTATTCACCCGTATGTTCAGGTTTTGATGAGGCAAAGACTTATACGTGGTCGGTACAGGACGGCAAGCCTGTCACAAACGCCACAACAAACTGTGTAAGTGCGATTTTTGACATAAACGGTGCAAAAGGTCCTAACAAAATCGGTACGGACGTCCGCACCTTGAACTCACTTTTCGGTTCAACAGATTTAGGTACAGTAGCAGGTATATCTTCGGAACAATGCGAAAAAGTCAAAACCAAATATGGGATTAACGAATGTTGTACAGATTGCGACGCAAACGGAGGAGACACCTGGGCAGCCGGCGTAATCAAGTGTGCCGATATGGGACTACACTTACCTGACATGCTAACCCTTGCAAACATAGCGAACGCTCGTTACGGGACAACGTTAATCGGACCGTACACCATTTATATGGGTACACAGTACGGCGAAGACTGCAGAACCCCAATCGCAGATTGGTACGGACAAAATTCCTACATCTTCAATGAAGCTGAGATACTTTGTAACGTAGACACAAGCACCGATGCCAATTCCGCCCTCAACGACGGTGAAGGCTCAACTCTCCCAACCATTTCCGGTGGCTACTGGTCGAGTTCGGAGGCTTCCGTTGTTGCGTACAGACGGTACTTCGGCCCCGATAGCAGTACCTGGAGCAGGGATGTACGTTACGGTGGCCGCGAGTCGTTGTGCGTAGGTGATTAAAAAGCTTTACTTTTGTATATATTTTATGTTATTTATTTTGAACGCCTTGTTAGACCTCCTTTCAAAGGCGTTTTTATTTTTCTATAACGAGACATGGAGAACCTTGTGTCCCTCCGTCTCCACACAAGAGTTTTGTAGATTGTGTTCAACGTTTTCATTGAACACGACAACTTAACCGATTGCCCCCTCACCCGAATTTCTAAATTCGCCTTTATTAAAATGTAGCTAAAGGCTCATTAAGAAATTCTACCCTCTCCCGCCTGGAGAGGGGCAAAAGTTACGGGTAATTGGCACTCGTGCAATGCCCAAATAAACTTTAAAATCTCCCTCTCCATACGGGAGAGGGACAAACCAACGTCCCGAAGATACCATAACCTCCACGGAGGGGTGAGGGGGTAAACAGCCGAATAGGTCGTGTTCAACGTTTTCATTGAACACGACAACGATAAATTTTATTGCAGGTGCGGTAAAGCCGAACTACAATAAAACAAATTGCGGAGGCTCGTTTAACTCCGCCGCGAACATATTCGAGCGTGAAGGAAATCCAAGACAAGGGGGCAAACAGTAACGTTATCGGGTTCGATGAAAATGTCGAACACCTTATTTAGGGACTGAGTGATTAAGTTATTTATCAGGCTTTGAGTGTTTGGATTTTGAAGACTTTGATTTTCCGTTTGACTTTGCGGATTTATTACCATGCGCAGTCTGGAATGACGTTTGGACACGTTTTACGCTGTATACATCAGGAATTGCCTGTATGCAGTTTATAACTTTTTTAAGAGTATCAATATTGTCGAGTTCCATGCCAAGCTCAATAATACCTATACGGTTGTTTTTGGATTTAACGTTTGCGTAAGTAATATTTGTATTGTTATCGGAAACCGCGGCAATAATATCTTTTAAAAGTCCGAGTTTTTCACCCGTTTCAATACGGATTGTCGTAGTATAGGTTTTGTTTGTGTTGTCACCCGACCAGTGAATATCCATTAACCTTTCGGGCTGGACGTTTTCGAGCGTTTGACAGTCAATCCTGTGAACGGTAACCCCTTTTGAACGGGTAACAACCCCGACGATAGGTTCCCCGGGGATTGGCGAACAGCATTTTGCAAAAGAGTATAAAAGCCCTTCCAATCCGATTATATCTTTTTCGGATTTCTTTCGGTTCGAAGCATGGAAGGTATTTTCAGGGTTTCTCGGTTGTGGTTTTTTGAGCTTGTTCAAAACCTTATTTATCGTTGTTTCGCCGTAACCGAGCGCAGCAAAAAGATCCTCCGCACTCTGATAATTCATTATCTTTGCAACCTTCTCAAACTCACCGTTCTTAACGTATTCGTCAAATACTGCTTTAGTAAGCTCGTGTTCAAGGTTGGATTTTCCGACCTCGACGTGGTTTTCTCGGTTATTTTTCTTAAACCATTGCTTAATCTTAGAAGATGCCTGTTTTGTCACGACAAAATTCAGCCAGTCAAGTCTCGGGGCAGGCGTTTTGGATGTCAAGATTTCGACAATGTCGCCGTTAACGAGTTTTGTGTCGAGTTGAGCAATTCTTCCGTTGACCAAGGCCCCGACAGTTCTGTTTCCTACATCGGAGTGAATACGGTACGCAAAGTCCACGGGAGTTGCGTTAATCGGAAGGTCTAAAACATCGCCGTTCGGAGTGAACGCAAAAACCTGATCCGAGAATAAATCCAGTTTTACGGAGTTTACGTAATCCTCGGCGGAAGTCATGTCTTTGTCGTATTCGACCATTTTCCGCATCCAAGAGAACTGCATATCGGCAGGATTATCCGCTTTTTGGGAGCCCTTTTCTTTGTATCGCCAGTGGGCGGCAACACCGTATTCTGCAACTTCGTGCATCTTCCAGGTTCTTATTTGGACTTCTAAAGGTTTTGAGCGCGGACCGATGACGGACGTGTGAAGGGATTGGTACATGTTACCTTTCGGCATGGCAATGTAGTCCTTAAACCGCCCCGGAATAGGTTTAAATTGTGAGTGGATTAAGCCCAAAACTTCATAACATTCTTTTTCCGAGTCAACGATTACGCGAACAGCCGTAATGTCGTAGAGTTCATGGAAAGCGATGTTTAATCGTTTCATTTTTGAGTAGATACTGTAATAATGCTTTGCACGCCCCGTAATTTGTGCGTTAATTCCGCTTTTCTTTACGTCTTTTGAAATCTGATCTATAAGCATTTTGACGGTCATATCGCGTTCGGCACGGGTTTGGGAAACAAGCTGAGCAATCTCAAAATACTTGTCGGGTTCAAGGTAACGGAGTGATAAATCTTCGAGTTCCGCTTTAATTTTCCCGATACCGAGGCGGTTTGCAAGCGGAGCAAATATGTCCAAAGTTTCTCGTGCAATTTTTTGTTGTTTGTTTGCCGCCATAAAGTTCAGAGTTCTCATATTGTGGAGCCTGTCGGCAAGTTTCAGAAAAATTACCCTGATGTCGTTTGCCATGGCGATAAAAAGTCTGCGAAAATTCTCTGCTTGCCGTTCTTCTTTCGACTTAAACTGGAGCTTGCCGAGTTTTGTAACCCCTTGTACAAGCGATAAAACGTCATCGCCGAAGAGTTCTTGAATTTCTTCGGGTTTTGTGTCGGTATCTTCAAGAATGTCATGGAGAAAGGCTGCAATAACCGTATGCGAATCAGCCTTCAATTCTACCAAAATCTTTGCAACCTCGACGGGATGGATTATGTAAGGCTCTTCCGAGACTCTGTATTGCCCCGCGTGGAGTTTTTGGGCGAACTCAAACGCCTCTTGTATTTTATTTATCTCTTCTTTGCGTCGCTTTTGTAAAGTTAAGTTACGCTTAATATCTTCAAATAATAATTTTTCTGACATAATATAATTATAATACGAATATCTTGTAAGTTTTTCAAGAGGATTTTAAAAATTTCATACAGAAGGACGATAAAAAATGATAAAAATCAGCGAAAAAGGTGTCTCGGTAACCCTCAAAATCTCACCGAACGCAAGTAAAAACGAGATTATAAAAAATCAGGGCGAACTAAAGGTAAAGATTACGGCACAGCCAATCGAAAACAAGGCGAACAAGGCACTTATTGAATTTCTGGCAAAACAATTCAAAGTTCCAAAAACCTCGATAGAAATTATCCGAGGGGAGACCTCCAAGGAAAAGACCTTGTTGATAAAAGTTTTTGATAGTGATAAAATTGATTTCGTGACGAAGGTACTAAGTGACGGGGTGAATAGAGATGACAACAATTAAGCTTACAAAAATGCAAGGTTGCGGAAACGACTTTGTGATAATCGATAAACAAGAATTTGATAAAACGGGATTAAGTATGACAGAACTTGCAAAAAAAGTTTGCGACAGGCACTTCGGAGTCGGAGCTGACGGGATGATAATCCCCGATACTACAACAAGCGAAACTGACCTCGGCTGGTACTTTTACAACCTCGACGGCTCAACCGCACAAATGTGCGGAAACGGCATGAGATGTTTTGCAAAATACGTCTTTGACAAAGGGTTAGTCAATAAAAAAAGTTTCTCGGTCAAAACTTTGGCGGGAGTGATTAAGCCCGAAATCCTTGATGACGGCATGGTGCGTGTTGATATGGGACATCCGATTTTAGAGGATGAAAAAATTCCGTTCAAAGGGGAAAGAACAATTAAAATCCTCGACAAAGAGTTTAAGATTACGCCTGTCTCAATGGGAAACCCTCACTGTGTAATCTTTACGGAAGACGACCCGATGGAATTGGCTCTAAAGTATGGACCCGAAATAGAGAAACATCCGTTTTTCCCCGAAAAAACCAACGTAGAATTTGTACGCGTCATCTCGAAAGATGAAATAGAAATGCGGGTATATGAACGGGGTTGCGGGATTACTCTTGCCTGCGGAACGGGCGCTTGTGCCTCTCAAGTGGCATGTGTTTTAAATAACTTAACAGAAAATAAAATAAAAGTTAATCTGCTCGGTGGGGCTGTATACGTTGAGTGGAGCGGAATTGCGGGCAATGTAACAAATAACGTTTACCTCACGGGACCCGCAAATTACACCTTTTATGCAGATTACATCTTGTAATTTTCCTATGTTTCATGGTATTATTAATGCATAAACATATAAAGGAGAATTGTAAATGAAAAATTATGAATTATTAACTATCTTCAAGCCAAATTTGGACGCAGAAGAAGTAGATACAATTATTTCAAAAATGGAAAGCCTTATCGTATCTTTCGGCGGTAAGATTGTATCTTCCGACAAAATCGGCAGAAAAAAATTGGCTTATGACATCCAAAACTTTAGAGACGGGTTCTTTTTCTCGGCAATCTTGAATTTGCCTGCCGATAAAGTGGCAGAATTTAAAAGACAACTGAGATTGAATGACTCAATCTTGAGAACAATGTTTATGGAAGCAAGCGAAAAGGCTTCCGTGTAGTCGGAAATTTGAAAGCAGAGGTTTGAATTATGATAGCCAAAACCGTTGTTACGGGAACAGTTTACAGAACACCCGAAAAGAGATTTACGTCAAATGATATTGCGGTATCGGCGTTTGTCTTGAATATCGGCGAAAGAGAAGAAATGCTCATTCGGGTAATTTCAAGAAGAAAAGCGTTAGACGAAGTTGTTTCCGACTTGTCTAAGGGCAACAGAGTTTTGGTTGAAGGCAGATTGCAAACCAACACGGTAAAAATGGACGACGGAACGGAAAAACGCATCTTTGAAATTGATGCGGCAACGATTGAACCAATTTCAGGCTCAAGCTCGGGCGGAGCGACTTCGACGACGTCAAGCTCGGATTTCGGAACTGAAGAAATCGTTAAAATAGAATCGGATGATTTTTCAAACGAGCTTATAGGCGAAGATGAAATTCCGTTCTAAATAAAAATAAGTATAAAGTAACACAAAAACAGGCTAGAAAGGCAAATAAAAAACAATGGCAAGACAGAACGATTATGACAAGAAAAAACGTAAGACCTGCAGTCTTTGTGCGGATCACGTTGAGTCTATCGACTTCAAAGATGTTGCAAAGTTGAGAAGATACTTGACCGAAGCGGGCAAAATCATCCCGAGAAGAATTACGGGCAACTGTGCGGCTCACCAACGTATGATAGCAAAAGCAATCAAACGCGCAAGAGAAGCAGCTCTGATTGATTACGTTTTTGACTAAGGTTAACAGTTTAGTTAATGTCTATAACAAACCGCAGTCCCGCAAGGTGCCTGCGGCTTGTTTTTGAATGAAATTATTTAACTTTAAACGGATAATCTTTCGGAATTTTCCAGCCGTTTAAGTATATCAAAGCGGTACAATAAACTTTCATTGAAGAATTTTTGTCACAAGAGTACATATGCCCTGGCTTGGTAAGTTCTTCTTTGGTATAGCTGCTCAGAGACTCTGCATAAGGTTCAAAACCTTTTTTGTAATGATATTTATTTGATGTACTGGCTGGAAAGAATTTAAAAGTAAAAAAAGTTTTTCCGCAATCAGGGCGTTCTCTATTGCCACTATTTATTGTACCAAGTAATTCGGGGTTAAAATTTTTTGCATTCGGATAAAAATAAAAATCAGCA